>NZ_VPAO01000007.1:0-93634 GCF_013419235.1 Acinetobacter sp. YH12098 | reverse complement strand
TGAAAACCTTCAAAATTCTTGCTGAGCGATATCGCAATCGAGGCAAAAGACTAGCATTGAGATTCAATCTAATTGCTGGAATTTATAACTTAGAGCTGAGTGAAAAATGACTTATGAAAGAAATCTAATCATATTTTCTAACTACGATTATCTTAAAACTCACTAGATGCATGTATAAATTTTACCTTGATTTTTATTTCAAACATCTCATCACATTTCTACAGCAATGTTCCAAATTTAGTTCCGCATATTTTAATGTATCTTTCAACTTACAATCTGGTGGATTAATCCCAACAATCTGTGTGAAACCTAAATCGTAGAGTTCCGCGATATCCTCACCAACCACACCAGCAAAAGCAATCACGGGCTTATTTAAACTTTTTGCGACCTGTGCCACACCAAATGGCGTTTTACCAAGCTTGGTTTGTTGATCAATTTTTCCCTCACCTGTCAGCACATAGTCTGCCTGTGCTATTTTTTCCTTCAACTGACTTTGTTCAATAACCAACTCTACACCTGATCGCATTGATGCACCTGCAAAAGCCATCAACCCAAAACCTAATCCACCTGCAGCGCCTGCACCTGCTACATCACGTAAAGCACAACCCAGTGTCTCTTCAACCACATCAGCATAATGACTGAGGTTCTGATCTAACTGACGCACCATCTCCTGCGTTGCACCTTTTTGCGGGCTAAAGATATGGGATGCACCATTTTCACCACATAGTGGATTAATGACGTCGCTGGCAATGATAATTTCTGTATGCGCTAAACGTGAGTCGAGCTGCGTCAAATCAATACTGTTAATTTGATCAAGACAACCACCACAAACTGCTATTTCCAAGCCATTTTCATCTAAAAATTGTGCCCCCAAGGCCTGCGCCATACCTGCACCGCCATCATTGGTCACACTCCCGCCCAAGCCAATGATAATTTTACTTACTCCGAAGTCTAGAGCAGCCTTGATCATTTCGCCCGTACCATAAGTTGACGTCAGTAAAGGATTTCGCTGAGCAATATCGACAAGATGAATACCATTGGCTTTTGCCATTTCAATCACCGCAGTTTTTCCTCCGTCAATCAAACCGAAATACGTCGTCACACGTTGATTGGGCAAAGGACCTGTAAGCGCTATCGGCACTTTTTGACCGTGGCAAGCACTGAGTAACGCATCCACAGTTCCCTCACCGCCATCTGCCATTGGCACAGCGATGACATTTGCATCAGGTATGAGTTTTAAAATTGCACGCCGCATCGCGTCACAGGCTTGTTGAGCACTCATACTTTCTTTAAATGAATCGGGCGCAAGAACAAAAGTGGTCATCTAAATGCTCAAAATAAAACTTGTCCTCAACCATAACGGTTTTAAAATAGCAGGTATATCTAAAAACATCAGAAAGGCTCGAAATGTCACGAATCAATCTAGGTCAGTCTGCACCTGAGCTATATAAAAAAGTCGCAGAACTTGATGCACTGGCAATGAAAAAAATAAATGAAGCTGGCCTAAGTGAAGGATTAGCTCATTTACTCAAATTACGTGCATCCCAAATCAACGAATGTGCGTTCTGTATTCGCATGCATGCGCAAGATGCACTTAAAACAGGTGAAAGCATTGAACGTATTAGCCTACTCAATGCATGGCGTGAAACTGCGTACTACGATGAAAAAGAACGTGCGGCTTTAAGCTTGATCGAAGCGATTACATTGATTGCCGAAGGCCAAGTTCCCGATGCAGTTTATGAAGATGCTCTACCATTTTTAACTGATGATCAAATCAGTGCAATTGAATGGCTCGCGATTGTCATTAACACATGGAATCGTATCGCCATTAGTAGCCGCTATAGCGTGAAACCTTAACGGGTTGTACATATTAAAACTGAATAAAAAAAGAGTGCCTCAGCACTCTTTTTTTATTTATCAGATCCGCAAGCAGTTTACTGCTCTGCCGAGCTTTTCGGTACTTCACGTCGAATATAAGAAGCCAAAGTAAGGTAGTTGACCCCTTGGAATAAAATATCAACCGCCAAGAATAATCCTAATACCCAAAATGGTGCATCAGGTGACATCAAAATGATCACACCCGTAATCAAGGTCAATAGACCTGAAAATAGCGTCCATCCCCAACCTTGAAATGCTCGAAATAGCACAGCATTAAAGATACGAATGACCCCTGCAATAATCAAGATAATCGCCAATAAATTGGTTAGGACAATGGCCGTTTTGACAGGCGTTGTAAATGCATAATAGCCTGCGACCAAATACAACACACCAAATAGTGCCCAGAACCAGCGGTAGCCGCCTTCAAAAATTTTAAATGCCGCGACGAAGTGGATTACACCACCTAACATCATCAGCACACCAAAAATATAAATCACCGTAAGTGTCGCAAATGGCAAGGCTACCAAAAGGACCAATCCGAAGACCACCAATAAAGCACCTAAACCGAGATACCACTTACGGTTTTCATGGAGCTGACTGCGAATTAAATCGTTGCCTACTGTTCTCATGCTTTTTCTCAAGTTATTCGTTATTCAATGGATTATGCAACTTCATGATGAAGAAAAATGAAAGAAAAGTCCAAATCTTATCCACACTGCTGACTTAGACTGTGGATAAGATAGGTTTTATCCACATTATTTTTTCCATCCCAGTTCAATCGCTGTGACGTCATTCACCACAGTATCAGCTAAATCTTCAGGCATTTTACTTTGCGTCTGTGAGGTAGGAATATGCCCCGCCATTAATTCAGCTTTGCTTTGTGGAAACAAAGGCTGCCGCTGGGGCTCTGCATAACCGACAGGGAAGATAGGCTGACCTGTGGCCAAATCATACTTATCAGTTGCACCAAAAGCGTGTAATAACTCATGGGCTAAAACGATTTTATTCTGCGCTGTCTGTTTATTCGATGCAAATAAATTCACCGATCCAATTCGACCATTTTCCAAGGCTGTGGAATGTTTAAGTACTTTGGTTTGAGTCGGATCGTAATAATTTAAAAATAGCGTCACACTCGAAACACCATCTACATTTTCATGCTGCTGCCAAGCATAGTAGCGGAATTTCAAACTCCATAAGATAACGTCCAACATACCGGCGTCATTGGGTACTTTGGGAGGTAAAACTTTCAGCTCGCGACCTAACTTAAAATACACATAAGTCGGTTGCCCTCGGTATTTCTGTGCTGTCGCTTGTAAATATTGTTGAACATCATTTAAATCATTGACAGAGAGCTGCTGTATATAAGCTTGAGTGCTCTCTCGACCATCGGCATTAATTGGATGTAACAATACAAAGATCGGTTTACTCCAGTCTTGATTTTTGTCTTTATAGGCATTGACTGCGACCACTAGTAGAATCAGCAGTAAACACAGCACCCGAATTTTTTTCCACATTTTAAATCGTACTCTGCTTTTTTATCTTTCTTAAATACATTTGACTCATTTCTATTTTTGTTTCAAATAAATTTAGCGTTTTAATTAGTCCAGATAATTTTGCTCGACCGTAGTTTCTAGAATCAAAGTCAGGTTTGACTGCGCTGATATATTGCCCAACCATACTTAAATTGGCCCATCCATTTTCATCCGCATTATCTTTCACAGCTTTATAAATCAAATTTAAAGTGGGTTTATCAATGATTTCAGTGATTGTATTCTCTTTAATCTGCACAGATGGCTTTGGTTCACTTACTTTTGTATTTTCAATGACTTCTTTAATTGGTGAATTAATAAGATCTTCTTCAGTATTTTTTAGCTCATTATCTTGCAGTAAGTTTTCAACATAAATAAATTTATCACATGCTTTTTTAAATGCCTCTGGCGTCGACTTTTTTCCAAAGCCGTAAACACTTAATCCATTTTCACGAATTCTAGATGCTAAAGGGGTAAAATCACTGTCGCTTGAAACAATACAAAAGCCATCCAATGCACCTGCGTACAGCAAATCCATCGCATCAATGATCAAAATCATATCCGTTGCATCTTTGCCCTTTGTGTAAGCAAACTGCTGAACAGGTGTGATGGCATGAGGAAGTAAGACTTCACGCCAATTTTTTAAGGTTTCGCTGCTCCAATCTCCATAAACTCGTTTAACACTTGCGATTCCATATTTTGCAACTTCTTCCAACACAGATGGAATAGCATTGATTGATGAGTTATCCGCATCTATGAGTACAGCAAACTTTTTTGTTTGAATTTCCACTATTCCCCCAATCATTTTTATCATTTAAATTTTGATTAATTCTGACATAAAAAATGCCGACCGAAGTCAGCACTTTATTGGTTTTAAAGCTTAAGCCTCAACCCACTTACCGTCTTGGTACACCAAAGACCATTTGGTTTGTTTGCCTTCAGCATTTTCAGAACCAATATATTGCGCTTGGTTTTTACGGCTGAATTTTACTAATGTTGGGTTTCCTTCAGGATCGACATCTGGTGCTTGTAAGATGAACTGATATTTCGCATCCAACTGATCTGCGACAGAACGTAGTTCCGCGACTTTAGGCGCACGAGTTTCACGTACTTTCGGGAACTTACTTGCAGCTAAGAATAAACCTGCTGCGCCATCACGAAGGACAAAGAAGTCATCATGTTTGGTTGAGCGTAAGTGTTCCATTTTTATTGGATCTACACGTGGAGGTGCCGGCTGACCGCTCTTCAACACTTTACGTGTATTGTCACAGCTATTACATGCAAAGTAAGGACCGAAACGGCCTGTCTTCAATTGCATTTCGCCATCACATTTGTCGCACGGAATGGTTGGGCCATCATACCCTTTGATTTTGAACTCACCTTCTTCAAGCTCAAAACCAGCACAGTCTGGGTTATTACCACAGATATGCAACTTACGCCCACCATCAATCACATAGCTGTCCATGGCTGTTTCACAGATTGGACAGCGTTTTTTCGACATTAAATCTGCTGTTTCTGCCGAGTCATCGTCAGACAGTGCAGCCAATGATTCTACAGGTGTCAGGTTTAAAGTTCCCTTACAACGCTCTTTTGGCGGTAAGTTATAACCTGAACAACCCAAGAACACGCCTGTAGTCCCTGTACGAATCTGCATCGGACGGTCACATTCTTTACAGTGCACCGCATCCACTTCTACAGGTAAATTACGGCGCATGCCATTTTCACCCTGAGCTGTGGTTAAACGTGTTTTAAAATCACCGTAGAAGCTATTGAGTAACTCTTTCCAGTTACGATCACCATCAGCGACTTTATCCAGCTGACCTTCAAGATCTGCCGTGAATGCATAGTTCATCAAGTTATTAAAGTTTTCATCGAGACGGTCTGTCACGATTTCACCCATTTTCTCGGCGAACAAACGACGGTTATCAAGCTTCACATAACCACGGTCTTGAATGGTTGAGATAATCGCAGCATACGTCGATGGACGACCAATCCCTTTTTTCTCAAGCTCTTTGACCAATGATGCTTCAGTGAAGCGCGCAGGTGGTTTAGTAAAGTGCTGCGATGGATCTAATTTTTCAAGTTTCAGTACTTCACCGACTTTTACAGCAGGTAACAGTACATCATCATCCGATTTGTTTTGGCCACGCACTTTAGTGAAACCATCAAAGACCAATGTACGGCCTTTGGCTTTGAGTTCGACGCCATTGGCATTAACTAAAATCGTTGATGATAAATATTCTGCAGGGGTCATTTGACATGCAACGAACTGACGCCAGATCAGGTCATAAAGACGCTGTGCATCACGCTCTACACCCACCAAACTATCGCCTTTTAGCGCGACATTTGATGGACGAATCGCTTCATGGGCTTCTTGCGCACCAGCTTTATTGCCGTAGCGATTTGGTTTAGCCGGTAAATATTTTTGACCAAACTCAGTTTCAATATGACCACGAACCATATTTACAGCGTCATCACTCAAGAATGTTGAGTCTGTACGCATGTAGGTAATAAAGCCGGCTTCATATAACCGCTGTGCCAACATCATGGTTTTCTTCACAGAAAAACCTAAACGTGTACTTGCTGCTTGTTGCAATGTAGACGTGATGTAAGGCGCGCTTGGATTAACCTTGGTTGGTTTGTCTTCACGTGCTGAAACTGTGTAGTGGGCATCTTTAATCAGGTTCAGTAAAGCATCCGTTTCAGCTTTATTGTGCAGTTTTAAAGTCTTGCCATTTTGCTTCACCGCTTCTAAGCGGATATCGTCTTTCTTCGACTTGGTATCTGCAAAAACTTGCCAAAATTCTTCTGGAACGAAGGCACGAATTTCACGTTCACGCTCAACCACAAGTTTAACAGCCACAGATTGCACACGACCTGCCGATAAACCACGGGCGATTTTTTCCCATAAGAGTGGCGAGATCATAAAGCCCACAATACGGTCGAGGAAACGACGGGCTTGCTGAGCATTGACTTTATCTGTATCCAGGCGAGAAGGATGTTTAAACGCTTCTTGGATGGCATTTTTGGTAATTTCGTTGAACACCACACGTTGATAACGTGAGTCGTCACCGCCAATTACTTCTTTTAAATGCCAAGCAATTGCTTCTCCTTCCCTATCCATATCCGTTGCGAGATAGACCTCGTCAACTTGCGATGCAAGCTTTTTCAGTTCCGCAACAACATGTTCTTTACCCGGTAGGACTTCGTACTGTGCCTTCCAGTCATTTTCAGGGTCTACACCCATACGATTAACCAAAGCTTTTTGTGCTTTTTTGGCTTTTTCAGCTTCAGTTAATTTCGCACGAGTTACTGGCTTTTTCTCTGCTGTTTTACTCGAGCCGCCTGTAGGTAAATCACGGACATGACCCACCGATGATTTTACGATGTAATCAGAGCCCAAATATTTATTGATTGTTTTCGCTTTTGCAGGCGATTCCACAATCACTAACGCACGCTTTTTCCCAGCATCGGCAGATTTTGCTGTGGTACTTTTAGATGTGGACCGAGGAGCGTTCGCCATAGTTAACCATCATTCCTGTTTAATAGGTTTTTTAAAATTTAAAGTTCAGCCAATGAATGTAAAAATGCTTTCATATCTTCAAGCTGTGTGGCTCTTAAGTCAGATTCTTCGTTCCAATAGAGTCCTACACAGTTTGCCTGCATATCAATAGCATAAATGCCCTTTAATGTAATGGCTAAATCCTTGAACTTGTCATCACCATGTACCAGTTCAAGTTTGTCATCGACCACTAAAGCACGCATTAAAGGCAAACGCGCATCTGGAATCAGCACACTGTAATACGCCACCATACTGGCACGTTTTTCAGAAGCCATTGGAATCTTGGTCCAAGCAGGTGCAGCCACTAAACGTGGGTGCAGCCCCATCTTACGCGCCTTCTCGCGCATAATGCCTAAGGCTTTTTCTCTAGGATTTACTCGAAGTCCAAAAATCGACCCAAGTACAAAGACCACAATAAAAACAGTAACCCAGATTCCAGTATTTTCCATAGCACAACCTTTATATTCCTTTATTAGAGTTGCATAAGCGCAATATAAAACGCAAGTTCACTCGATAAAATTAATTCAGGAACATCTCGTGGCTATACAGCACTTCGTGACCATTCCAATAGATATATCCTTTTT
The DNA here is from genome assembly GCF_013419235.1 of Acinetobacter sp. YH12098. Lineage (NCBI taxonomy): Bacteria > Pseudomonadati > Pseudomonadota > Gammaproteobacteria > Moraxellales > Moraxellaceae > Acinetobacter > Acinetobacter sp. YH12098. Next base: position 86,081 of record NZ_VPAO01000007.1, on the reverse strand, counting down.
CGATCAACTCTTTAAGTAATAGTCGAACATCAGATTGTGGGAACATTTGCTCCAATAAATCACGTAAGGCGTAGATATCTTTTGGTTTATCTGACTTTAATTCATGCAATTTTCGGATCACTTCCATTTGCACAGGATCAATCTTATTGAAATTTTTAAATAAGCCTTGCTGTGCAGCCTGAATCATCGATGCCGTATCATCAGTATTTGAGGTTTGTTCTTCGAGTGAAGCAGTAAATGCATTCAGGTCTGTTTTTATCGGCAATGCTGTTTCAGCAGTCGTATTTAAATCTAGCTGCACCCATTGTTTGAGTACTTTTTTTCGAATCGAAATCTGCTCATCAAAGCGTTTGACGATTTTTAGATTGATCAACATACCGACCAAATGCTGAGCTTTTTCGCTAGAGACTTGCAAAATATTCATCAATGAGTTTTTCAGTTTATCCAAACTGTTGGGTTTGCCACTGAGTTTTTCCAGACCATCACAATAGTGTTTAATCAGTAATAAATCAGGTTTATTCCGAATGGTTTCTAGGTCAGGAATTTTATACTTCACTTTATGTGAAACTTCTTGTTCTGACTGAATTTGAATAAGATGTGCGCTGAGTCCAGTGCCGTTCAATTGTTCCATCAGTAATTCAATATCAGGCATTGCTGAAATCACTTCAATATGCGCATCTGGATCCATCCAGGCCATCAGTTGCCCCACAATCACCGCATATTCAAATTCTTTTTGCGGCGTTTCTGGAATATCCAAAACCACCAATTGACCACTCGCGATCCACCCTGCAATTTCAGTCAAATCTTCAAGTGCATATTCAAATTTTCCGCTGCAGCTAAACACATACAAAGTACTGTAATGTTCAATGATATTGCGCAATAGATTTGCTGTGGGCGGGTTATTTTCCAAATCTAGCAGGACAACTTTTTGACTCATGAGATGAAATAATGGGTTTCGATCAGCAGATGCGGTGCATTAGACCTGTCACGCTGCAAAAGGTCAAATAAATTTACACCAATCCACAGCTTTGGCGCTGATTCGTCATCTGCTTGTCATTCATAATCAACATTAATAATGCGGTGGGCGGTTGGTCATCGGGTCAAATGCCGCAATACCTTCAGATAAATCTGCCGATTCAATACGACGATACAACATCTGCATTTGTTTCTTTAAATCAGCGATTTCGGCGTTTTGACGCGCAACTTGATCATTCAGTTGGTCAACTAAATCATCTAAAAATGCAATTCGGACTTGCAAATCTTCAATGGGTGCGGAAAATGACGCCTGTTCATCAAGATTTTGTTGTGTAGTCAATTTACACTCCTCATATAAGATTTCAGGAAACATTATGGCCTATATTACTTTAAGGGACGTCCAGCTTGCATTTGGCGGACCTTCCCTACTCGACGGCGCGAACTTCAGTTTAGAACGTGGCGAGCGAGTATGTCTAATCGGTCGTAATGGTGAAGGTAAGTCTACTTTACTTAAACTGATTGAGGGAACTTTATTGCCAGATGGCGGTGAAGTTTCATTGCAAAATGGCATTACGATTTCAATGCTTGCGCAAGATGTACCCATGGATTCGGGCAAAGTCGCTGATATTGTAGCCGATGGTGCTGGTGAAGCTGCAACTGTTCTACGTGCTTATCATGAAGCCAGCGAAGCCTGCGTACTCGGCGATATGGACGCCTGTGAGCGCATGGGTAACTTACAACATCAGATGGATCAAATGGATGGCTGGTCACTTGAAACCAAAGTAAATGCTATCCTCAGTAAAATGGGCCTAGACCCAGAAGCTGACCTTGCAGATTTGTCTGGTGGTCGTAAGCGTCGTGTTCTATTGGCACGTGCTCTCTTAACCCAGCCCGATGTATTGCTACTCGACGAACCAACCAACCATTTGGACGTTGAAAGTATTGAATGGCTCGAAAAATTCTTACTCGATCAAAACAACTTAACCCTGTTGTTTATTTCGCATGACCGTTCATTTGTCGACAATATTGCGACTCGTATTGTGGAACTTGACCGCGGCATTTTGCGTAGCTATGAAGGCAACTATTCACGTTACCTCGAACTCAAAGCTCAGCAAATGGAAGCGGAAGAGAAACAAAATGCGCTATTCGATAAAAAACTCGCTGAAGAAGAAGTGTGGATTCGTCAGGGCATTAAAGCGCGTCGTACCCGTAACGAAGGTCGTGTTCGTGCCTTAAAAGCGTTGCGTGAAGAGTCTAAAGCACGTCGTTCACAACAAGGCAAAGTGAGCATGGCAACGCAAGATGCGCAGCGCTCAGGTAAAGTGGTCTTTGAAATTGAAAACTTAGCTGTGCAATTTGGCAACAGTGCTCCAATCATCAAAGACTTCTCGGCGCTGGTATTACGTGGTGACCGTATCGGTTTAGTCGGTGACAACGGTGTGGGTAAAACCACCCTCATTAAAGCTATTTTGGGTGAGCAAGAACATACTGGTACAGTAAAAACAGGTACACAGCTTGAAGTTGCTTACTTTGATCAGCTTCGAAATGCACTTGATCTTGAAAAATCAGTGAAAGATAACGTCTCTGAAGGCTCAGACCATGTCGATGTAAACGGTAGCCGTCGTCACATCTACAGTTATTTACAAGACTTTTTATTCTCTCCAGAACGCGCACGTACACCAGTTAAAGCACTGTCTGGGGGTGAGCGTAACCGTATTCTGTTGGCGAAACTGCTACTGAAACCATCGAACCTGATTGTGATGGACGAACCGACCAACGACTTGGATATGGTGACGCTTGAACTGTTAGAAGAAATGCTCAGCGCGTACAAAGGCACACTGTTACTGATTTCGCATGACCGTGCCTTTATGGACAACGTGGTGACGTCGACTTGGGTCTTTGATGGTAAAGGTCAAATCGATGAATACATCGGTGGTTACCAAGACTATTTGGAACAGCGTCCTGACCAAACTGTCGTGGATCAAAAAAGCGATGTGAAAAAAGCCATGGCTAAAGCCGAAGCCGCGGCTGCCGCTGCCGTGCCTAAAAAAGTCAAGCTCAGCTATAAAGACCAACGTGCCCTAGAACAACTACCGACTGAAATTGAAGCATTAGAACAAGAGCAAGCTGAATTGTCTGAAAAATTAGCCGACGGTTCTTGGTTCATGACTGACGCCGATGCTGCCACTAAAGCATCACAGCGTCTTGCTGAAATTGATGACGAAATGCTAGAAAAAATGGAACGTTTAGATGAGCTAGAAACGCTCGCTAAAGGCTAAGTCCACAAATATTCCACACAGAAAAAGCCGTATTTCGATACGGCTTTTTTTATCTCGTATGACTCGACTGAATTATTAGATCGGATGACTCAGTTTCAAATTGGAGCATGCAGCGTCTGTAAAGACGATTCCACTAATGTGAAAAGCTTGCTATGGTGACACTCAACATTAGATTGGGTCACGAACATGCAAATTTCAGATCAAATTGTCTTAGTTACAGGAGGCGCACGTGGCCTCGGTTTGGCAATTAGCCAAACTTTAATAGCTGAAGGCGCACGCGTGGTCGTGAACTATCTATCCAGTCAAACTGCAGCAGAACAATTGACTACCGAATTTCCTCAGCAAGTGTTTGCCTATCAAGCAGATGTCACTGATAAAGCTCAAGTAGAACAGCTTTTTGCCGCAGCAAGAGCACATTTTGGTGCCTCAATCACCTCTGTCGTGAATAATGCCCTCATCCATTTTCAATTTAATGGCGATGCCCGTCCTAAAATGGAAGAACTGACTGCACAGCACTTACAGCAACAATTTGATGGAGCAGTCGTCGCTGCACTCAACACCACTCAAGCGGCGCTTCCCAAGATGAAAGCACAGGGTTTTGGTCGCATTGTGAATATTGGTACCAACCTGGTACAAAACCCTGTCGTGCCTTACCACGACTACACTGCAGCAAAGGCAGCGCTGTTGGCCTTCACCCGCACAGCGGCGCATGAACTGGGTGAGTTTGGGATTAACGTCAATATGCTTTCTGGTGGCTTATTACAAAGCACCGATGCCAGTAAAGCCACACCCGATGCCGTGTTTGATTTAATCGCGGCATCGACACCTTTACGCACAGTGACCACGCCTGAAGAATTTGCTGCGGCCATCATGATGTTCTTGTCCCCTTACTCACGTGCGGTCACCGGGCAGAATTTGATTGTCGATGGCGGTTTAGTCAAAGGTTAAGTCAAAGGTTAAGTCTGATGCAGCATGAGGTTGAACTTTCTCTTTCAATTCAGCTTCATGCTAAACTGAACCCTATTTTTTAATCTTTGATTTAGCCCTATGAGTCAAAAGCCAACATATCAACCCGGAAAATTCCAATGGTCTTTCTTACTTCCTCAGTATTGGGGAATTTGGATAGGGATTGTATTTCTTATGATTTTGGCGATTCTTCCATGGGCAATTCAGTATCGCCTTGGACAATTCCTCGGTTCTGTCGCATTTAACAATCTCAAATCACGTCGTAAAACCACGATTCGCAACTTGGAAGTTTGCTTTCCTGAATGGACGGCAGAACAGATTGAAGCTAATGCAAGACAGGTTTTTATCGACCAAATGATTGGTATTTTTGAAACCTTAAATGCATGGTACAGCCCGCAGTGGTTCAAAAATCGGGTGCAAATTGAAGGCTTAGAACATATTCAAAATGCACAAGCTGAAGGCAAAGGTATTTTACTCCTCGGCACACATTCTACCCTGCTCGATGCTGGTGGCTATTTATGCGCACAGTTCTTTGAGCCGGATGTGGTTTATCGTCCGCAAAATAATCCGCTGTTGGATATGTTGATTGTGCGTTGCCGTGCCACCATCTATGCCAACCAAATCGACCATGATGATATGCGTGGCTTAATTCGCAATCTGAAAAATGGCCATGCCATTTGGTACAGTCCCGATCAAGACTTTGGTTTAAAACAAGGGGTCATGGCTCCGTTTTTTGGTACTCCCGCAGCCACTGTTACTGCGCATCGTCGCTTATTAAAAATTGCTAAAGCCGTAGCGATCCCATTGTATTTTTATCGAGATGGCGACATCAGCAACCCTCAATATCATGTATTGATTGAACCTGCTTTGGACAATTTTCCGAGTGACGATGAAGTTTCGGATGCTATTCGAACCAATAAAATTATTGAAAATCAGCTACGAATCGCACCGACACAATACATGTGGTTCCATCGCCGCTTTAAAACCCGCCCACAAGGCTATGACAAAATCTATTGAGTTCAACTCAGCACATAAAAAAGAGAAATGCTATGAAAGTGATGCAGCTTTTACCTGAATTGAACAGTGGTGGTGTCGAGCGAGGAACCTTAGAAATAGCTCGTGCTTTAGTGACCGCCGGTCATGAGTCATTAGTGGTTTCAAATGGTGGCCGTATGGTGACTCAATTAGAAGCCGAAGGCTCAACTCATCTCACACTCGCAATCCATAAAAAAGCCTTATCAAGCTTATGGCAAATTCGTCCACTACGTAAACTGATTGAGCAACATCAACCAGATATCGTGCATGTGCGCTCACGTGTCCCCGCGTGGCTCACGCATTTTGCCCTCAAAGGGATTCCAGCTAACAAGCGACCTCACCTGATTTCAACTGTACATGGCTTTTATTCGATAAATCGCTACAGTCAAATCATGACACAGGCTGAAAAAGTCATTGCGGTCTCGGATAGTGTTGTCAAATACATCACGGATAACTACAAAAACTGCCCTACCGAAGACATTGTGCGTATTTATCGTGGCATTGACCCTGCTGCTTTTCCACATGGCTATCAACCCTCAGCACAGTGGCTCAATCAAACCCTAAAAGACTTCCCTGAACTAGAAAATAAGCGTCTGATATGCTTACCAGGCCGTATCACCCGTTTGAAAGGTCATGAAACCCTGATCCATTTAATGGAACAGCTACAAGCACAGTATCCCGACGTACATGCGGTGGTAGTCGGTGGTGCTGATCCGAAAAAAGCAGCTTATTTACAAGAAATGCAAGACAGCATTGCGGCGAAAGGACTGAGTGATCGGATTACTTTTGTCGGTCACCGTTCAGATATCCGTGAATGGTTAGCTTTTAGCGATTTGGTTTTATCTTTGTCGAGCCAAGCGGAAACCTTTGGACGGACTGTACTCGAAGCACTGTCTGTCGGTACACCTGTGATTGGTTGGAACCGTGGTGGCGTAGCTGAAATTTTATCGAATGTCTATTCGCAAGGTTTAGTCACTGTCGATGATGAAACACAATTACTCGACACTTTAAAGTTGCATTTAGACCAACCACAACACGTGCAGCCTATCAGTATGTTTAGTTTAAAAGAGATGTGTGACCAGACTTTGGAGTTGTATACGCAGGTGGTCTCTCAGCATTCAGCTTGATTGACTACACTCCATAGATCTTTGCTGTGCAGGATAACGCTCTGGAAATATTTTTAATTCAGCAACTAGATCTGCATCTAGAAAGGATATTGTGAAATGCACAATATCCTTTTTTATTATGAATGACTCAATGGTGATTCAACCCTACTATTTAGCCCTTCAATTTCGCGCTTCCACTTAGCCCTTCCACACACGGTATCGAGCCATTAACCAGAGGATTAGCGGCAGTAACAAGACATTCAAAATATGTTGCAAACTTTGCCCTATACGCCAATAACCTCTATCTAAAATGTCATGCCGTGCATTAAACAATTCCAAACCCACTGCGACGACCACAACGGTCCAAATCGCATAATGTGATTTCAATTGGCGGTGATGGCAAAAGGCCATAAAAAAGAACAGGATTAAGCCAAGATAAATGGAAAGTGCATCCGTAGATAAGTGTGTAATCTGCAATAATTTCTGGTGCCATTCGGACAGCATAGAACGCCTCATACCTATATTTTTATTGGAAATTCATCTCTTTTTTCTTGGCACACTGTATAAAGAAATTGATCAAAAGAAAAGCAAAAATATGTATATCACAAAAGCAAAACCCGAGTTCTGCATCCTGCAAAACTCGGGTCTATGAGGTTGTGCTTTCACAAGTATTCTTTTTATTTTTTATTGGCTTTCCTTTCCTGCATCCGTTCCGTGATGCTTCCATCGGCTTCGTCTTCCTTAGTGGGATGTTCCGTTCCCAGTTCCATGTGCCGATGAACAAAGAATAAGTCAATACACTTGACCTGACCATTCGTCAGAAGCCGAAAGCTGTGTAAGCTATTTCTTACACTTTTCTCTTAAATCAAACAAAATCAAGGTGCCTTCGTACCATCCTTATAATCACGGGCGATTTCATCAGTCACAATCTTCTCCTCTTCCTCAGCTTTTTCTATACCCTCCTGAATTGCCTCTTGCGCTTCTTGTTCATCTTCATCTGTTTGCTCTAATTCTTCTTGGATTTGCTCAAATACCCTGCCTGTTTGCAGCACCACATAGACTGGAAAATGGTCTGAACCGATATTGGGCAAGCGTTCCATATGTACCAATGCAAAATCTGTACTATGAAAAATATGGTCGAGCGACCAACGCAGCAGTGGATAATTGGCATGAAAGGTATTTACGAAATGCCGTCCAACACGTGGGTCTAAAAGCCCACTGATTCGTTGAAAGAGTCGTGTAGTACGTGACCATGCCACATCATTCAGGTCCCCCATAACGATGCAACTTTCATCTAAATCTTTAATCTGATCGCCCACAATCAGCAATTCTGCATCGCGTAAAGTTGAATCTTTGGCTTCTGTTGGACTTGGCGGTTTGGGATGTAAACAATACAGTTGAACCTGATTTCCTGATGCTAAGGTGACTCGGGTATGGATCGAAGGAATTTCATCACTGAGAATAAATTTGACTTCAGTTTCACTAAGTTCTAACTTGCTATACAAATGCATGCCATACAAATTATCCAAAGGTACGGGTACGCGATAAGGATAATCAGCTTCAATCACTGCCAATTCATTTTGCCAAGTTTGATCTGTTTCTAGCGTGAGTACTAAGTCAGGTTGATGCTTTTGTATTTGTGCCAATAATAAGTGATATTGAGTATTCGCCGTAAGTACATTTGAGACAATGATTGAAATTTGTTTCTGTTTATCTAGCTGGTCTGATCGAACTTTTTTGACTTGTTTTTTCCAAATAAAGGTATAAGGCAAAACCATTTTTAATTGATATGCCAAAGCAGCAATCAACCCAATTAAAATGATTTCACGCGCCAAGTCCCATTCAGCATTCCATAAAATTAAGCCTATGAAGGCAAAGATGCCCAAAGCCAAGATTTGCAGACGCGGAAAATCTGCACCACGAAACCACCATTCATCTCGTGGTATGAGTGACCAAAATGTCAACCAAATGACGAAGCCCGCCAGTATTTCAATCCAAATCATTACGCCTCCCTTATATTCTTTATTTTTTATTGATTCATAAATTTATATCAGTTTTGCATGTAACATAAACAAGATATATTGCACAATATTATTGGTGTTTTCATTATGTAGCGCTTGCAGTTATGCGCCCTTTTGGTACACTCGAACCCCCTTTTTATTTTTTTAACGCACCGAGGCAAAGTGACATGAAAGTAGGTCTGGTCGGTTGGCGCGGGATGGTTGGTTCCGTCCTTATGCAACGTATGGTTGAAGAAAACGATTTCGCTCATTTCGAACCGTTTTACTTTTCTACCAGTAATGCAGGTGGTGAAGCCCCTGCGTTTGGTGGTAAGACTGCCCCAGCACTTATGGATGCAACGGACATTGATAGTCTGAAGCAAATGGATGTCATTATCACCTGCCAAGGTGGCGATTATACGACTGAAGTTTTCCCTAAGCTTAAAGCAGAAAACTGGAATGGCTACTGGATCGATGCTGCATCGACTTTACGTATGGATGATGAAGCGATCATCGTACTTGACCCAGTAAACATGAACGTAATCAAAGACGGCTTAGTGAAAGGTACAAAAACATTCGTGGGCGGTAACTGTACCGTTTCACTTATGCTGATGGGTTTAGGCGGTCTATTCCAAAATAATTTAGTGGAATGGGCAACGTCTATGACGTATCAAGCGGCTTCTGGTGCAGGCGCGCAAAACATGCGTGAACTGATTTCAGGTATGGGCTACTTGTATAACAACACCAAAGACTTGCTAGATGACCCACGTTCACCAATTTTAGATATTGATTCTAAAATTGCACAGTTACAACGTGGCGAAGGTTTCCCATCTGCAAACTTCGGTGTGCCTTTAGCGGGTTCTCTCATTCCTTATATCGACAAACAGCTTGAAAGCGGTCAGTCGAAAGAAGAGTGGAAAGGTCAAGTTGAAACCAACAAGATCTTAGGCAACCAGCAAATCGTTCCAATCGATGGACACTGTGTCCGTATTGGTGCGATGCGTTGTCACTCACAAGCATTGACTTTAAAACTTCGTAAAGATGTTCCACTGGATGAAATCGAAGATATCATCGCAAGTGCCAACGATTGGTCTAAAGTGGTTCCAAATACGCGTGAAGCTTCAATGACTGATCTGACTCCTGTTGCTGTAACTGGCACCTTGTCTGTTCCAGTTGGTCGTCTACGTAAGCTCAACATGGGTAAAGAATACCTAGGCGCATTCACTGTGGGTGACCAATTGCTTTGGGGTGCTGCTGAACCTTTACGTCGTATGCTAAGAATTCTCATTGATTATAAAAATGCTTAAGCATTTTTAAGTCTCTGAACAAGAAGCCGATCACAATTGATCGGCTTTTTTATGTAACTGTCGTGTAAATATTTTACAATTCTTCGACAACTCGCTAATCTATAATTTTCGCCATGCGACATATATTCGAGCTAAAGATTAAGATGACCGTATATAACAAATTAAAGATCGCCATTTTAGCCGTTATTGCATCTCAAAACATTCAAGCGATCAGCATTGATCCTGTACAAGTCCAGTCAGCACCCGGGGAATTGCTGTACGCTGAGATTCATTTTCGCCACTCAAATACATCTGTGCCGCTCAATGCAAGTTTAGCCACGGCAGAAGATTTGTTAAGTATGGGTACAGGGCATCAACCACCGGGGCATTTAAACTTCTTTACGCGTCGTGATGGTGCGGGCAATGGGGTAATTACCATTACCTCTTCGCGTCCAGTGACCGATGCTGAGCTTAATTTTATTGTTAATATTAAAGAAGGTAATGCTTCACGCCTGCAACAAATTCGTACCCCATTAAAACGCAATCCAACCACATCGAATGCGAATCAAACCGCCAATGAGCGTGCTTTAACACCTGTCGTGATTGTAAATGAAAAAGAAATTGCCTTAAATTTACCTGTTAGCACCCTCTACACCGCAAAAGCACCTGTAGCTGTAGAACAACCCTTACTACTCAGCACCAAAACACCGCCGAAGTTAGCACAATTAGCAACGTCAACGCCTGTTGCGATTGAACCTGTCACGCATGTGCAAAATTATAGCGTTGCACCTGCGGAGCAAAATAGCGCAAGTACTTCATCAGGTTCTGAAACATCAATTTCGAAAGTTACAAAAACCAATTCGACCGGCTCTGTCAGTTCAGAAATGCAAGCCACACAAACTGCAACAGCATCAACTGCAAGATCTCAAGACCCATTGGCACAAAAATTTGCTGCGGAGCAGGCAGCACAAAAACGTGAAAATCCAACAACGACAACTCAAACAGCATCTACACCAAAACCAACAAGTACTGCAGCTGCATCAACAGCAACACCTGCGGCAAAATATGTGGTTCGCTCAAATGAAAGCCTCTGGGGGATTGCCTCACGTATTGCGACAGAACAAAACCGCCCTGTCTCTGAAGTCATGCAACAGATTAAAAACAGCAACGAACATGCATTCATTCAGGGCGACGTAAACCGTCTGCGCCGTGGTGCGGCATTAAATCTGCATGGTATGCAGCAAGCAAAACAGCCTGTAAAAGTCTCTGCGGCAGAACTTGCCAAAGTGCCTTCGAAGCAGTCAGGCAAAACCAAATACCGTTTGAATCAAGCTGAAATGAGTCTGGTTGCAGAGAAAGCACAAGATTCGGCACAAACTTCTGCCAACAGTGCAGCAGAAAAGAATAAAACTTCGAAAGAGTTGTCATTAAAAGTTATGACATCTCGTGAAAAAACCGTTAAATTACAGAGAAACGTAACTCAATTAGAATTGGCGCTAAATCAAAAGGATCACAGAATTCAATTATTAAATGCTCGTCTTGCTCAACTGCAACAACAGTTGAAAGCTCAACAAGCAGATAAAAGAAGCCAATAAACTAAAACGTTACCAATCAAGATTTTATAGGGATGAGTGCAACTTTATATCGCTCTATCTCCAAGGGGTTAAAACATGCTGATTTATGTGATTCCATTAGTGATCTTAGTGATCGTATTGGTTTTTTTAAACAAACGCCAAAAAGGTCAAGAATCAGATAAAGCCAAACCAACATCCACTAAAACCAAGAAAACGGGTGTTTCGGCCAAAGCGACTCCGAAGAAAACTCAAGTGGTTGAAAGCAGTGTCATTGAAAAAAAATCAATGACGCCATTAACGACCGATGCTCGTGGCAAAATTGAAAAATTAATTGCGGAACGTAATTTCTTTTCTGCTGAAGCGCAAATCAATCAATCACTAAAACGTGATAACTCACAACATGAGTTGTATCTATATCTATTAGATATTCACATTTTACAAAAAGACGAATTTGCCATCAGCCAATTGCTGAGCCATATTCGCTCACTTGAACTCGATGAAATTTTAGAACAAGCTGAAGCAAAAAAAGTAGAGTTTGAAAATTCTCAAAATGTAAAAGATGATGCCATTAACTTTGTATCACCGATCACTGAAGAGGCTCCATCAAAAGCTCAAAATACCTCTGATTTTGATGCTTTAATGCAAAGTTCAACTGCTGCACCTGTTGAGCCAAAAGCAGCAGAAATTAAACCACTAGATTTTAATTTCACCACTGAAACACCTGCAAAAGCAGACATTTCTACCCCTGTTGAAAGTGCACCTGCTGAAAAAATACAGCCGCTTGAATTTGATACGCTTTCGATTTCACCAGAGCCTGCACTTGAAGCAACACTGAAAACCGAAGAGATTGCTCAGCCATCTCCTGCCGTTGAAGAAATCAAACCGATTGATTTTGCAATGGACTTTGCCCCAAGCACTGAAGCTGCGACTGAAACCAAAACAGAAACTGTAGAAGAAAAAATCGAGCCTTTAGATTTTTCATTTACAACAGAAACACCAGTGGTAGAAGAAAACAAAGTTGAAGCTCCAACCTTAAACTTTGACTTAGGTACTTTTGAAACAGCAAAAACAGAAGAAGCGGTTGTTGCTCCTGCAACAGAGGTTAACCTAGAGTCTACGCCTGAAGAGAAACCTGCCGCACCTGCATCAAGTGGTGTGAGTTTTGACATTAGCGGTTTAGGCACACCGTCAACCCCATCTAGTACAGACCAAAATGATCCATTGGTTCAATCTTTCCCTGAACTGGTTGAAGTCAATGAAATTGAATTGAATCTTGAATTGGCAGCGCAATACATCAAACTAGGTGCTTATGACGCTGCACGTGAAATTTTGACTGAAAAAGAAGCTGAGTTTTCTTCAGCTCAACGTCAACAAGCAGATCAGTTACTGAATCAAATCGCATCTTAAGCAAAAGCGATTTAAACTAAAGCAGTCTTTCAAGGCTGCTTTTTTTATGATGAAAAAAATTGCTCTTATTTATATGGGTGGTACCTTCGGTTGTATCGGTGAACCGTTAAGCCCCATGCCAGCGAATGCGTTTTTACCTAAATTACAGCATGTGCTGCCACTGCACCTTAACATTGAATGTTTTGTCGCACCTGTCATTCGTGACAGTAGTGCCTGTACCGCACCCGACTGGCTGGCACTGATCCAACAAATTCAAAGCTTACAATTACAACAATTTCAGCATTTCGTAATTATTCATGGCACAGACACGCTTAGCTATGCCAGCGCAGTGCTTGCACACTTTATGGGACAGTCTGCTCATATCGTGCTAACAGGCAGCCAATATCCGCTGTTTAATGTGGCTGGTGACAACACCCGTGAATTTACCGATGCCATCGACAATTTAAATTTTGCCTTGGAATCGGTACACCGATCGAGTGTTGGGGTTTATTTGGCCTTTCATCATCAATTGATGCATGCTCAATCCGCACTCAAAATACATACAACCGACCTGAAAGCCTTTGATGGGCTGCCAGCCACACAGCCACTTTCAACGCTTACATCGCCTTATATTGTTCAAGCCAATGATTTAGACAAAGCAGCTCATTTCAATTGCCTGAATTGGATGTGGCAACCGATAGCAACTGATCTACACAGTCAAAATTTAGCGGCTCTGCTTTCACACACGCCAGATGTTTTAATTTTGCAAGGTTTTGGTACAGGCAACATTGCCGTTGGTGCTGAATTACTCAATATATTGAAGGCTATACAACAAAAAAATTGCAAAATTATTTTAAGTACACAGGTTGTTCATGGCGGTATAGATCAGCGCTATGCTGTCAGTGACTGGGTCAAAGACAGCGGAATATTACTGAGCAATTGTTTGGGGCATGCAGATCTTTATGCCAAATGTTTGAAAATGTATTTACAATACGGCAGTGCCGCAGACTGGACTGCGCATTGGAACGATTAAGTCATTTGAGGTAACTATGCAACGTTTTGCGATTGGGATTGAGTTTTGTGGCATGCAATACAAGGGCTGGCAAACTCAGCAACCGGGCGTACCAAGCGTGCAAGAAACCATTGAAACCGTCCTCAGTAAAGTGGCCAATGAGCCAATCATGTTGCATGGCGCTGGCCGAACAGATGCCGGCGTCCATGCAACCAATATGGTGGCACATTTCGATACTCAGGCGATTCGTCCCATTCGTGGATGGTTAATGGGCAGCAATAGCCAATTACCCCGTGATATTTCCATCCAATGGATTAAGGAAATGGATCAGGACTTCCATGCCCGTTTTAAGGCGCAAGCACGTCGTTATCGCTATGTAGTCTATAACAATCCACAGCGCCCAGCTTTACTGCATAAGCAAGTGACCCATGTTTATGCAAAATTAGATGTGCTAAAAATGCAACGTGCGGCCGCTAAATTTGAAGGCACCCATAATTTCGAAAGCTTCCGTGCCGCCGCATGTCAGTCCAATCAGCCTGTTCGTCATGTCAGTCATTGTCGCTTGATCCAACACGGATGTTACTTGGTCCTAGATATTCAGGCCGATGGTTTTTTACATCACATGGTGCGTAACATCATGGGCTGTTTATTGGAAATTGGGCAAGGTATGTATGACGTTGACCATATTGACGATATTTTTGCGGCTGAAGACCGAAAAGCAGCTGGTGTCACCGCACCGCCCGATGGGCTGTATTTTATCCATGCAGACTATCCAGCACAGTTTGAACTTCCTCAAGTTCCGCTAGGACCTCATTGGTTAAATATGCCTGAATAAAAAATTCCTCCCAACCTCCCTTTCACAGAGGGATGAGTGTCATTTTCGCCATTGCTAGGTTCTAAAAATGAAAGTACCCCTTTCAAAGGGGGGATTCTGTTTAGGGAAGGATTTTATCGAAGATCAACCTTAACGCTGCTTCCGCTTACGGTATTCCACAGGCGTTTCATTGGTCCAGCGTTTAAATGCGCGATAGAACGTACTTGGCTCAGAAAAACCCGTTAAGTAAACAATGCGCTCCACACTTTCATTGGTATTGGCCAATAATTTTTTAGCCAAACGACAGCGATAGTCTGACAAAATTTGCTGAAAACTGGTATTGGCTTCTGACAACTGAGTCCGTAAACGACGTGGGGTAATGTTGAGCTGTGCAGCGACCGTTTCGAGTGTGGTTTCACCACTTTCAAGCGTTGAACCAATAGCACGGCGAACTTCACCAACCAAATCATAACGCGCCAACTCCTGAAGTTTTTCAATCGCTAACTGCTCATGCAATTGTAATAACTCAGGTTCTGCCTGCCACAATTGATACTCTAAAATAGCCGGATCAAAATACAATCGGGTTTCTTTTTGCCCTAAGCTCACAGGGCATTCATAAACACGGAAATACTCATCATCTGGCGCGCCCTGACTAAAGTTAAAGTCGATATAAATCGGCTGAAAACGCCCTTCAGTAATAAACTTAAAGAAACGCAAAACACCGGACATCGCGCATTCAGAAAAATGACGATTCACGATATTTTCTGCCCAAGGCTGATGACCATTGGTCAAATAGCAGCGGTCATCTTCAATGACCAATTGCGCATGAAAGGCATCGCTAATGAGGCGTTGATACGCCAAAGCCCGCTTTAAACCTTCACCAAAATTCTCAGATGAAATAAATAAGTGTTCAATCACCTGCCCTCGATATAAAGGCAAATGCTCTCCCAGATGCAAACCAATGTCAGGATCCTTACTGACTTCTTCTGCAGCCACCCAGAATGCAAATTGTGCATTCAATGGGGTACGGTCATTGGTTTCAACCTGATTTAATGCCACACCCGCTTTTGTTAAAATTTCTTCTGTTGGCAATCCGGCACGACGAATCGCTTGATACCCTAAACGCAACACAACAGATGCATCAGTTAGCTGACCCACTCCAGAACCTTCCTTGTATGTACTTCATTTATACCTAAAAAGATTGATTTTAGATTAACTGCGATTGACCAAACTGACAACAGTTACTGCACATTTTTTGTTGAAAATATTTAACTGAATTGTTCGCTTATTTTACTGACAGTCGATCAGTTCAAAGCCTTTTACGGCTTGTATTCTGAAAAAAAATTGACTATAATTTGCGCCTTGCTAATTTATTCATTCAGGTAGGCTATGGCCAATAAAGAGGAACTCATCGAGTTCGAAGGCGTTGTCACCGAGACGCTTCCTAATACTATGTTCCGTGTACGTTTAGAAAACGGTCATGAAGTGATTGCTCACATCTCTGGCAAAATGCGTAAACACTATATCCGTATTTTGACTGGCGACAGTGTTAAAGTAGAAATGACACCTTATGATTTGACTAAGGGTCGTATCACTTACCGTGCGCGCTAAGTTTTAGCGAAGCGAAAAAGCCACTTTATCAGTGGCTTTTTTTTGTATCTATTTCAATGCAATGATAAAAATTGACTGCAAATTTGCTTTCCTTTACAGTCTAAAAACATAAAAATTCGATTAAAAAATTTAAAATATAAGGATATAAAATCATATGAAACATCTAGTATTACTCAGTGCTGTCTTTTGAGTTGCTTGTGCCACGACAGGCCAAAAGCAACTCAATCAATCCCTACAACACGATATTGGACAGCCAGCTGATCAAGTTCGTAAAGAGCTCAACTTAAGTCAATTGGGCTACAAAGTGATGGGAGCACTAGTACAAAGCAATGAAAAACTTAGCTATACCATTTTACGCTCGATGCCAATCCCGATTGGTACACCAAATATCGGCACCAGTATAGCCATGGGCGCCCCTATCCCAACGCCGTCTAAAGGTGGTGTCACTGTCGATATGGAATGTAAAATCGAGTTCAAATTACGCAATCAAATAGTTGAATCCATTGACTATGTTGGCAGAGCTTGTTGATCCTGCATGAGAATACTAAAGGCTAATCTTGCTCAGATGACCGTGTATCAAATGACTACAGTGTTATACAGACCGATCTGACTAAACTGAATTTATTTCGTGAGGAGCTGATCCATGAAATTTATTTTGGAACATCAGGTTTACGAAGATCACCATTTTATTCACCCCACATTGAGCATGGGTTGCGTTCTAAGCATTGTGTTATTGGCTGGCTGTACCACGACTTCAACTCTCTCATCCGTTGAACGTGAACGCTATTTAGCCTCATTTATTGGTCAATCGAGCCAAACGATTCAAGCAGAACTCGACCTCAGCAAACTGGGCTATCAAAGGACTTCTCCCGTGGAGGTCAGTTCGGACTACCTCCTTTATCGTGTCGCACGCCCGATTAGTATTCCTTTACCGATGGCGGAAAATCCTGCGATGGGCATGGGCAGCGGCGCTGCTGTGCCGATTCCCAGTGGAAATACACGCTATGAGGTTGAGTTAAACTGCCTTATTCAATTTCGCATAAAGCATAATATTGCAACTGATGTCCGATTAACTGGTCGCACCTGTTAGCGCATCAATTCTAAGATTGATAATTTCTAGGCACAAAAAAACGCAGCATAAACGCTGCGTTTTTTGATTCGCCATTAGTTCAATGCAGAAACTACAGCTTGACCCATTTCAACTGTACCGACTTGAGTACTGCCTTCTGACATGATGTCACCTGTACGTAAGCCTTGATCTAAGACATTACCTACAGCATCTTCAATTGCTTTTGCCGCCGCTTCTTCACGGAAGGTATAACGTAGCATCATAGCAACAGACAGAATTGTTGCTAATGGGTTCGCAATGTTTTGACCTGCGATGTCTGGTGCTGAACCGTGGCAAGGTTCATACATACCTTTACCATTTTCATCTAAAGAAGCCGATGGCAGCATGCCGATAGAACCGGTTAACATCGCCGCTTCATCAGACAAGATATCGCCGAACAAGTTACCTGTCACGATTACATCAAACTGTTTTGGCGCACGGACCAATTGCATGGCAGCATTGTCAACGTACATATGAGACAAGTTAATTTCAGGATACTGCTCTTCTTTTAACGCAGTTACGGTTTGTTTCCAAAGCTCAGTCACTTCTAGCACGTTGGCTTTATCCACTGAACACACTTTACCACCACGTAAGTTCGCCATTTCAAAAGCAACTTTGGCAATACGCTTGATTTCAGATTCTGCATATACGTCAGTATTGAAACCTTGTTTTTCACCGTTTTCGAGTTCACGAATACCACGTGGTTGACCGAAATAGATACCGCCAGTTAACTCACGTACGATCAAGATATCCAAACCTGCTACGATTTCAGGTTTTAAGCTCGACGCATCTGCAAGCTGCGGATAAAGAATTGCTGGACGTAAATTGGCAAATAAATTTAATTCTGAACGAATTTTTAATAGGCCACGTTCTGGACGAATTGAACGCTCAATGGTATCCCACTTAGGACCACCCACTGCACCCAATAAAATCGCATCAGCAGTCTTCGCTTGTGCTGCTGTTACATCTGGATAAGGTGAACCGTGCGCGTCGATCGCTGCACCACCTAAAAGACCTTGTTCCCAAGTCAAACCTAAGTTGAATTTCTCGTTTACACGTGTCAGCACTTGTTCAGCCGCTTTCACGATTTCAGGACCAATACCATCACCTGGTAAAATCAAAATATGTTTTGACATGAGTCTTTCCATTTATACGCTGGCTTGATTACCAGTCAGATTTAAAGTTTCTTTTCTACAAACTCACCAAGTCCTGTGAGGACATTGTAGGGTCGGCAGAAACGTCGAATCGTTTTTGCACCTTGCTTTAAGTCTACACAGAGCGGATCAGGCGCAGATTTATCCAGTAAACTGCCTGTGTTTTTTGAACGCTCTCGGTACATTTTAAAGGTGTACTCGTGTTTGGACCTAAAGTTGTGAATGACATGCAAGCGCTCTGCTTTTTCCTGAGAAATTGGATAATAGCGAATCACGACTTCATGCTGACCTGAAGGTACAGACAAATACAAAGGATTAGGCTCAGACAATGAACGACCATTCAACCGTACAATGCCTGCTTTAATCGCAGCACGTTGTACATGTTGATTATTTGGATCAACCACTTGTATTTGATCAAAACGCTCAAATTCACAATGCGCTGTACCTGCACAGTAAATCAGAGCATTATTTTTTGTACTTTCAGTTTCTTTCACATTTTTAATGCGTGCTGTGTCAATGGTTTGACATGCACCCAGTGATGCTAGCACCACGCCTGTAACAATCAGCTGACCGAAGAACTTTCGCATTATTCGAACCCAACCTGTTCAATTCTGACTAACGTATAAATTTTGTTATGTCTGATATTAACAAGAGTTGGACATAGATACTACAGCGAAGTTCTTGGTCCATACTTAGGCTTTAATCTCAGCAAAAACCCAAGGTCGTGATTGCTTGGTTTTTTCTTCATAAGCTCGAATATCATCTGCAGCTTGCAAAGTTAGACCAATATCATCCAAACCATTTAATAAACAGTGTTTGCGAAATGGATCAACTTCAAATTTGAATGCTTCGCCCGTCGGGGTACGAACTTCTTGTGCTTCTAGATCAATGGTTAATTGATAGCCTTCAGTCGCAAGACATTCTTTAAATAATTGATCAACAATCTCTTCAGACAAGATCACGGGCAACATGCCATTTTTAAAACTGTTGTTAAAGAAAATATCTGCATAGCTTGGTGCAATGACAGTACGGAAACCATACTCTTCCAAAGCCCATGGCGCATGTTCACGGCTTGAACCACAACCAAAGTTTGCGCGAGAAATTAAAACTGTCGCACCTTGATAACGCAGTTGGTTTAAAGCGAAATCGGGGTTAATCGGACGTTTTGAAATATCTTGCCCCAAATAACCTTCATCCAAATAACGAAGTTCATCAAATAAATTGTCACCAAAACCAGTGCGTTTGATTGATTTCAAGAACTGTTTTGGAATGATTAAATCAGTATCGACATTGGCACGGTCTAAAGGTGCAACGATACCTTGTTCAACGGTATATTTTTTCATGTTTATATCTCACTGAATCCGTGACCTCTCCCTAACCCTCTCCTAAAATGAGAGGGAACTCCTTCTCCCTATGGGAGAAGGTCGGGATGAGGGCTTAAACTAGAACGTACGTACATCAACAAAATGACCTGCAATTGCTGCTGCAGCAGCCATCGCTGGGCTCACCAAATGCGTACGACCGCCATTACCTTGACGACCTTCAAAGTTACGGTTAGACGTCGATGCACAATGCTCACCCGGTTGCAATTTGTCGGCATTCATTGCCAAACACATTGAGCAACCCGGCTCACGCCATTCAAAGCCTGCTTCAATTAAGATTTTATCTAAGCCTTCTGCTTCTGCTTGTGCTTTGACTAAACCTGAACCCGGTACCACCATGGCTTGCTTAATCGATGCCGCCACTTTTTTACCTTTGACCACTTCAGCCGCTGCACGAATATCTTCGATGCGTGAGTTGGTACATGAACCAATAAATACACGGTCTAATTGAATATCAGCCAATGCCTGACCCGCTTCTAAGCCCATGTAGTTGTATGCACGTGTCCAGTCATTACGCTGTACGTCATCTTTGGCTTGTTCTAAAGTTGGCACTGCTTGAGATACAGGAATCACCATCTCAGGAGAAGTTCCCCAAGACACTTGTGGCTCAATTTCTTCACCTTGCAATACCACAACAGTATCAAAATGCGCACCTTCATCAGACACTAAAGTATTCCAATACTCTACAGCAGCGTCCCACTGTTCGCCCTTCGGTGCATACGGACGGTCTTTCACATAGGCAATGGTTTTGTCATCGACAGCCACCATACCCACGCGCGCGCCACCTTCGATCGCCATGTTACATACCGTCATACGACCTTCGATCGACATATCACGGAATACTTGACCACCAAACTCAATCGCGTGACCTGTACCACCTGCCGTACCGATTTTACCGATAATCGCTAAAACCACGTCTTTAGGAGTTACGCCCTGACCCAATTGACCGTCAACACGCACCAACATGTTCTTCATTTTCTTTTGAACTAAGCATTGAGTCGCCAATACGTGTTCAACTTCCGATGTGCCGATACCATGAGCCAAGCAACCAAATGCACCATGCGTTGCAGTATGTGAGTCACCACACACTACGGTCATACCCGGCAACGTTAAACCTTGTTCAGGCCCAACCACATGCGCGATCCCTTGACGCACATCGTTGATGTCAAACTGGGCAACATTAAACGTTTTACAGTTGTCATCTAAGGTTTGCACTTGGATACGTGAGGTATCATCTTCAATACCCGCAATACCTTCAGCACGCTCCTTAGTAGAAGTAGGTACGTTATGGTCTGGCGTTGCCACGTTAGCACTTAAACGCCATGGTTTACGACCTGCAAGCTGTAGCCCTTCAAAGGCTTGTGGAGAAGTCACTTCATGCAATAAATGACGGTCGATATACAATAATGAAGAGCCATCATCTCGTTGTTTTACTAGATGGTCATCCCACAATTTGTCATACAAGGTTTTTTTTGTTTGGGTTTCCGCTTTTTGGGTTTCGCCTGCCATGTCGATTTGCTCCACTGGACTGGGTAAATTCTTTCGTTAAATCGATTATAACCACGTATTCACATAAATCTAATTTATCATTTTTATTAGTTTAAAAACTTATAGGAATGATATTTAACTGCTGATTTCCGTTGCATTTTAAAGACCATTAATGCGTTTAAAACACGCTCACTTCAATACTTTCAGCAGATGAAACTTTAGAATTTTCTCCGACTTTTTGTTCACTTTCTGCCATTTTTAAACAGTAATTTAAAAATTCAATGATCATAAATTGAATATTCTCTTTTACATTGCAAATAAGAATCATTATTATTAACTCATTGCCAAGATTTATCAATTTAACAAGGAGCATTTTCATGGCACACATTAACAAGTTCGTCGAAAATAATCAGCGCATGTTCAAAAAAACCTTGAGCTATTACATCATGCATATCACGGTTGCGATGTTGGTTGGTTATTACGTGACAGGCAGTATTGCAATGGCCATTACCTTAAGTTTACTTGAACCAACTGTTCAAGCGGTTGCCTTTTTCTTCCACGAAAAAGTCTGGGAAAAGAAAGATAAAGCTGTAGAGGAAAATATCCCCGCTTAATCCAACCCTGCTCCTTGTAAAAAAACCACCATCACGGTGGTTTTTTTTATGACCTTTAAACGTTCTTTTACTCCATCCACTTTAACTTTCTATTCATTTCATCCTATAGATTCAATTGTAGACAGATCATCAAAGCTTGGTTTTTTGCTGTAAGACCAGCTGATCATGCGCCTCAACCAATTGTTCTATCGCAAGAATCAGTTTGTTTTTTGCCGCATTACACTCCGCTGCTGCACGGTTTTCGTCGTCTTCGTCATCTGCGATTTCATATATTGCACAGCGCTTTTCGACTGTCCCTTCAAAAATATCCAATAAATTTTTAATGTGCTTAATATCCATCGCCTTCTCCCTGTGAGGTACGCTATCGCTAATCGATGCCGCCCTGACTGTACCTGTTACTTTAATTATTCACTGAAAAGTATGTTCCCCAAGCCATCAAAACTTGAGTTCATTTTTGTTTTAGTTCAATGCTGAGTTAAAAGAAACGTCATCGCTCCTCTTTAATTCAAACGGTTGAAATACTTTTCAGCCCTGTATTTTTTATATTATGCATAACTCTGGTTTCGGTTTAAAAAACAACTTTGTAACAACGCATTTGAGCTGAAAACGTCACAGCTCCATCTCGAATCATGCAACAATCAAGCACTCGAATAACGCTATAGAACTCGGAAAATCCCCTCAGATTTAATGCGTAGTATGGCTTGAACGCCTAGTTTTAAATCAAAAGATACAACTTTCCCTTTGATTTATTCTTAAAATATTATAACAATGAGACTAAGCATAAAAATTCTTTATAGGAATGAAGATGAATCTCGCAGCCTTTGAAGCCTTTGTAAAAGTTATGGAAACTGGTTCGATCTCTTTGGCAGCAGATCAGCTCTTCATCACGCAACCTGCTGTAACCAAGCGTATTCACAGTTTAGAAGAATACTTCGGTGTCAAACTTTTTGAATCCGCGGGTCGTGGTGTTCAGGCGACGCATGCAGCAAACTCTCTCTTGCCAAAAGTAAAAAGCTGGCTGAATGAGTTGGGCGATATTCACCATACGCTCAGCCATGAGCAAGGTCAGGTTCAAGGTAAACTTAAAATTGGTACCAGCCATCATATCGGCTTACACCATTTACCAGCGCATTTGCGTCAATATGTACAACAGTTTCCGGAAGTAACATTAGATGTACACTTTGTTGATTCTGAACAGGCCCATGAGCAAGTTTTGGCTGGCGACTTAGAATTGGCATTTTTAACTTTACCGCCACAAGGTGACAGCCGTTTAAAATATATTACGACATGGAATGATCCACTGGTATTCGTGGTTGCGCCTTTCCATCCTTTGGCGCAAGTTGAACATTTAACCTTAGAGGATTTGATCCAATACCCAAGTCTATTGCCTGCGGCGCAAACCTATACCAGTCAAATTACCTTAGCTGAGTTTGAAAAGTATGGACTCAAGCCCAAAGTTACCATGAGCAATAACTCACTTGAGTCGATTCGTATGTTGGTTTCCATTGGTCTCGGTTGGTCAGTCCTTCCTAAAACCTTATTGAACCAAGATTTAAAACAACTGAATTTACCTTCAAACATGAATCGTCAATTGGGCATGGTATGGCACCCAGGCCGTACTCAGTCACTTGCTGCACAAAAGCTGGTTGAATTGATGAAACACATCTAATTCATTTTTTTGCCTACAATATTTAATCGTTAAAAAAGCCACCGCTATGGTGGCTTTTTATATTCATCTGTTTAAGCATCTAGAAAAAGCGAATGATTTGATTAGCCAAGTGTTGAACAGTCCTTGTTGAATAGTCATCATAGACAATGCAGTGACCTTCAAATCTGCCATCAATATTTGTAGCTTGGCTCTAGGTCAGCAATAGATGCTCTTACTTATTGTGAAAGTTCAACCTCTTTTCACTGATGTTATACAGTAACATCAGAAGTGCAATTTGATTCAAATATAAGAACGATACGCGGCAAGGTCATCCGCAAGTGTTTGAGATAGGACTACTTCTCATCAAAAATGTTTTTGCGATACTTTGAATAATTAGACGGTAGTGAACGAGTTTTGCGGATGACAATGGTTTTGGGTACTTTTGCCGAAACAAAAGTACCTCCAGCCGAAGGCCAATCAATTTATTCAATTCCTAGATGTAAGACTTCGTTGAATAGACTTAAAAATCATTTTAAAAACACAAATAACTTTTACGTACGTAACATCAGTTTTTCAGTAAAAATGGGATCACCTATTTCAGCCGATCCCATTAAAAAACAAAGGAAAACCCGTCAGTTTTACTTCGTCAATGAATCTTCATGTAATGATTCATTCAATTGATCGACAATAATCGCCCACTCACCATCTGACTTAATTTTTTCGGCCAAGAACTGGCGCTGAGCATCTGTCCAATAATCTGCTTCGGTAATTTTAGTTTGGGCACTGAGTTGATGCGTCACGATAAATAAAGCAATCGCGTCTTCACTCGAATCTAAACCCAGTTGTTCAAATAGATGAGTCATGCGTGGACGTACACTCATTGTCATTCTCCGTGTTAAAACTTATTGTTTATGGATACAAAATTTCTGTTTTAAGGATATAACACGGAACGAACACGCACTCAATTACAGAATTCTATAGCGGTGAAAATTGAATAAAAGGCAAACTGAGCATAATCATCACGACAGATTGAATAAATACCAACAATAAAGGCAGCCCCCAGTTCACTCCTCCTTCTTCAGCAAACACCTGTTCACTATATTTCGGCTGCTGCATATAGGCTTTGGTCTTTTGCACAGCAAAATCGCTATAAAGCCGCTTTCCGATCCCAGCGAGTATGAGGTTAGGAATCAATGACAGCCCCATCAAGACTTGTTCAGGCACACCGATGATGAGTGCCAACATGCTAATCAAAAAACCAACCGCAAAGAATAAGAAGAAATAGCGATACATCTTCCGATAGAGTAACCAATAGGGCCCAAAAATTAACCCCGCCCAACTCAGGCCACTGTTCTGCCCACCTTGTTGTTCGATGAACTTTAAATAAGATTGAGCACGTGGCCCTATAAAGATTTGAATTAAATGTTTAAAAGAAGCTTCTGTCTGCATATAGAGCGATAGTTCAAATTAGTGAGCTGAAGTTTAATCAAAAGGACGTCAAATAAAAAAGCATCTAATGATGCTTTTTTATCATATCTATTTTTAGGCTTGAATTGACCAGTCTTGAATGTCCCAACCTTGTTCTTTTGCAAGGACTTCTAAACGGTCATCTGGGTTAATTGCAAAGGCATGATCGGCATATTCCAATAGGAAGCGGTCATTAATCGAATCTGAATACGCCCAGGACTCTGTCACATCACGACCTTCTAACCATTGATTCAAACGGACTAATTTGCCCTTTTGGTAGCACGGAGTATTAATCACTTTACCCGTATATTTACCATCCACAACTTCGGCATTGGTCGCAATGATTTCAGTAATACCAAATTCACGAAAAATCGGTGCGGTAATAAAATCAGACGTTGCGGTGATCCCGACCAATTGATGTCCTGCATCTTGATGGCGCTGAATGGCAGCAAAGCCCTCAGGACGCATTTGCGCACGAATAACTTTTTTCATAAACAACTGATGTAACTCAGTTAAGTAGGCATTGTCATGTTGGGTTAAAAACTCAAATACAAATTCGTTATAAGCAATCGGGTCAAGCTGGCCTTTTTTATAATCATCATAAAATTTGTCATTCATGGCACGATGACGAATTGGATCAACCAAGCCTTCATTGACCAAAAACTCCCCCCAAGAATGGTCTGAGTCGGTATTTAATAAGGTGTGATCAAGGTCAAACAGTGCCAATTTCATGAAAATACTCGTAAAAGCTGAAATTTAAGAAAAAAATTGTAAATCTATCTCCGCTAGTCGATAGAAATTCGTTAAGATCATAACAATTTTAACATTTTTACACTTTGCTTTTTCGAGATGGACACAGAAATAAACGTCCCCGCGAGCAAAGTCATAAATTACACAATATTTAGGTAGCCAAATGATCGATTCAGAAGGTTTCCGACCCAACGTCGGGATCATTTTGGCAAACGACATTGGACAAGTTTTATGGGCAAAGCGCATTGGTCACAATGCCTGGCAATTTCCACAAGGAGGTATCCAACATGGAGAAACCCCCGAACAGGCACTTTACCGTGAGCTGAGAGAAGAAGTTGGCTTACTGCCCGAACACGTCCAGGTGATAGCACAAACCCAAGGGTGGTTGCGCTATCGTTTGCCACATCGGTATATACGTACGGATTCAGACCCCGTTTGTATTGGTCAAAAACAAAAGTGGTTTTTATTAAAACTGACAGCTTCAGCACAGCATATTCAGCTGGATTTGTCAGATCCACCTGAGTTTGATCAATGGCAGTGGGTCAGCTATTGGTACCCATTGGGACAAGTGGTGAATTTTAAACGCGATGTATATCGTAAAGCCATGGTGGAGCTGTGCAATCAGCTTCCGCAAAAACCGTAAAAATTTGCAGAATGGATGCAGATTTTTAGGATGAGTGTTGTTATAAATAAAGCAGAATAATTTTTGGAGCAGACACGATGTCGAACATGCAACTGGATACCTTAAGACGCATAGTCCAAGAGATTAATGCGTCGGCCAGTTTGCATGAATCTTTAGACATTATGGTCAATCAAGTGGCCGAAGCCATGCATGTGGATGTCTGCTCAATCTACTTGCTTGATGAACGAAATCATCGTTATTTACTGATGGCTTCTAAGGGTTTAAACCCTGAAGCCGTTGGGCATGTCTCTTTGCATACCAGTGAGGGTTTGGTCGGCTTAGTTGGACAGCGTGAAGAAATCGTCAACTTAGACAATGCACCCAAACATGAACGCTTTATGTATCTGCCAGAAACGGGGGAAGAAATTTACAATTCCTTCCTCGGTGTTCCGGTAATGTATCGCCGTAAAGTTATGGGCGTCTTGGTGGTTCAAAACAAAGAGCCTCAAGACTTTAGCGAAGCTGCCGAATCCTTCCTCGTGACCCTATGCGCTCAACTTTCAGGGGTGATTGCCCATGCACATGCCGTCGGGAATATCGAAGTCTTTCGTAAACCAAACAACCTCCCTGCCTATAAAACCTTCCAAGGCATTTCAGGTTCAGGCGGTATTGCGCTAGGTCGTGCAGTCATCTTATATCCACCTGCTGATTTGGCTTCAGTCCCCGATCGTGAAGCCGATGACATCAGTGAAGAACTCGAATTACTCGACAATGCCATAGACGCAGTTCGTCAAGAAATTCTGTCCCTCGATGAAAAGATGCAAGATGCCCTTATGGCCGAAGAACGCGTATTATTTAGCGTGTTTTTACGGATGCTCGATGCCAATGCCCTTCCCGCGGAAATCAAAAGTGAAATTCGTGACGGTAACTGGGCACAAGGTTCGGTACGCATTGTCATTGATAAACACATTGCACTGTTTGCACAGATGGAAGATGACTATCTCCGTGAACGTGTTTCAGACTTAAAAGATCTGGGGCGTCGTATCTTGGCCTTTTTGCAAGAAGCGGATGCCAGTCACCGTGAAATCACCGATGAAAGTATTTTAATTGGTGAGGAAATTTCTACGGCTGCTTTGGTTGAACTCCCTGTCGATAAAATAGCAGCGATTGTGACCACTGAAGGTGCCATGAACTCACACATGGTGATTGTGGCGCGTGCCCTCGGCATTCCAACCGTAGTCGGCGTGACTGAACTACCAATTAACACCCTCGATGATGTCGAAATGATTGTCGATGCACATCAAGGTCGTGTATTCATCAATCCACCTCGTCGTTTACGCACACGCTATAAAGAGATTCAAAAAGAAGAAGAGCAAATTGCCAAAGATCTGAAGCAATACGAAACCAAAGATGCCATCACTCCTGATGGTGTTGCAGTTCGATTGTTTGTAAATACAGGCTTGATGATCGATGTGGTTCGCGGTGTACAACGTGGCGCCAAAGGTGTCGGTCTATATCGTTCTGAAATTCCGTTTATGCTGCGTGATCGCTTTCCCGGTGAAGAAGAACAACGGGCGATTTACCGTCAACAGCTGAGTCATTTTGCCAATAAACCAGTGGTGATGCGTACCCTCGATATTGGTGCAGATAAAGACCTGCCTTATTTCTCGATTGAAGAAGAAAACTCAGCACTGGGTTGGCGTGGAATTCGCTTTACTCTCGATCATCCTGAGATTTTTTCAGCCCAAATTCGTGCCATGCTCAAAGCCAGTATTGGCCTGAACAACTTGCATATTTTGCTGCCGATGGTGACCAGTGTCAGCGAAGTCGAAGAAGCGTTGTATTTGCTTGATCGTGACTGGCAAGCGGTGCAAGAAGAAGAACAGGTGAAGATTACCAAGCCAAAAATCGGCATCATGGTCGAAGTACCGAGTGTGCTGTTACAGATCGATGAGTTTGCAGAATTGGTTGACTTCTTCTCGGTCGGTTCAAATGACTTGACCCAGTATCTATTGGCGGTAGACCGAAATAACCCACGGGTTGCCAATGTCTATTCACACTCACACCCAGCCGTACTTCGTGCGCTGACTCGCTTGGTGCAAGAATGTCATAAATACGACAAGCCGATTAGTATTTGTGGGGAAATGGCCGGTGATCCACTCACAGCCATTTTACTGATGGCAATGGGCTTTAACACCCTATCGATGAGTTCGAGTAACATTCTCAAAGTCCGTAAAGCCATCTGCCATGTGCCGATGCCCGATGCAAAAGAGCTCTTGGATCGTGCATTGAGCATGAATAATCCACTGATGGTGAAAAGCATGATGGAGTATTACTTCAAGACTCATGGTCTTGGTGATATGGTGAAATCGGCAACCCGAATCGTGAGTGCTTAAGACCACTCATGTAAAATAATAAAATGAGGTGATGATGGATTTTTTATTTTTTCTGGCTTTTGTCGCCATTGCCTTTTATATGACAAAGATCCATCCGCAACTCAAACAAAAAATGTTAGAGCTGCAACACGACACACCGATTGAAAAAGCATCCTCAACTCGACCTCGACCGTCCCAAACACAACAAGTCAATACACGACCAACTAAGCCAACAAAATCCCAAGCCCCTGTCAGCCGCTCTCGTATTCCCCCCATACTTGGTATAGAAATTACTGCGTCACAGCAGCGCCGCTTAGGTAAAAATGATCCATCGGTACTGGCTGCACAGCGCGCCAAACAGCTAAACCAGACGCATCACACTGACTCAACATGGTTTGAGCAATTGACCAGTCAAGTGGAACACGTACTCCAGCAAACCAATGACGCCTCAAAACATCAAAGTACAGCGTCTAGACCGCAACAAAAATCCGCATTCAACAAAATGTTTGAAGACTTATTTTCAAAATAAGCGGTGTTTTAAGGTTCTACATTTAAACTCAAAACCAATGCTTTAAATACCTCATGGAACCATCTGAATGAACGTCGGTATCTTATTATTCAACGAAGTTGAAGTCTTAGATGATGCGGGGATTTCTTCGGGGATCCATGCATCTCTTTATATTGTGGCCAAATTGCATGGCCTAGAGATTGCGAAGCGAACAGTAAAACGTATGGAATATGATGTGAACTTTGTTTAAGCAGATGCTGAAGCCGAATCGTTTAGTAGACTACAAACTGAGAAAACACACTGAAATAAAAAGGGAGATAATCATTCGAATATCCCCCTTTTTTGTGCTTTGCATAGCCACGTTTTGCATTTTTCTTTCGATCTACAAAAGTTTGGCTTTTGTTAAAATCATTCATGTGTTTTGCCACAAAGTTGCGAACTTCAACTTCAGGCAGGACTTTTTTCTTTGCCATTTACATTCACCTTTTTGCCTATACAGCACCCTCGTGCTGTAGTGCATATATTGGTCTATTTTTAGATTTTTTCAAGCACTTTCCTATGGCTTTTTGATACAGCGTAGTTAGCCCCAGATTCATAAAAACTTTGCTTTGCCACATTATTTCCCTCTCCCTAACCCTCTCCCATTGAGAGAGGGAAATACGTTGTATTTAGCTAGCAAAAGCCCGTTCTAATACTCGCTCTACATCGACCTTTTTAGCATCCAGCATGCCCACCACTTGCCCATGTTTCGCACTATAGCGGCTTTGAATAAAACCATTTGCTACATAATCAGGCGCATAGCGTTTCAATAACACCGCTTGTGCAAGTACCGTTAAACGACTGACCAAACTGCGCCCCATAAATTGTAAATCTTCAGGTGATTGATGGAACAACCTGAACAAGTCCTGCAATTCTGTTTGCAAGCTTTCATCTGTACTTGCTGTACTCGCCAAATCTTTAAACAGCACTTCAATAGATTCAGGGTCACGCCCAATCGCACGCAGCACATCTAGGCACATGACATTGCCTGAACCTTCCCAAATGGTATTCACAGGTGCTTCTTTAAAGATGCGCGCCATGATGCCGTTATCGACATAGCCATTGCCGCCAAAGACTTCCATCATCTCCCCTGTTAGCTCTACGGCACGCTTACAAATCCAAAACTTGGCTGCTGGGGTCATAATGCGTTTCCATGCCACAGACAAAGTATCATCCGATTCATAGCACTGCGCCAAATGGAAACTGAGCTGCGTCGCTGCTTCACTTTCCAAAGCTAAATCTGCCAAGACTGCTCGCATTAGGGGTTGATCAATCAGATGTTTACCAAAAGCCTGACGCTGACGGGTATAAGCAATACATTGCACCAAGGCTTGACGCAGCATGGCACTTGAACCGACCGAACAGGTCAGACGAGTATAGTTCGCCATTTCAATAATGGTTGGAATGCCACGCCCTGCCTCACCAATCATGATGCTCCATGCATTTTTGAATTCGACTTCCGAGCTTGAGTTACTGCGGTTACCGACTTTTTCTTTTAGGCGTTGCACCTGAATATTATTCTTCGTGCCATCTTCCAACCAACGTGGCACAAAGAAACAAGCCAAGCCATCTTGTTCGGTTTTTGCCACCACCAAATGCGCATCACACATCGGTGCAGAGAAAAACCATTTATGCCCCGTGAGTAAATAAGCTTTGCCTCGTCCTGTTTCTGCCACAGGCACAGCTATAGTTTCATTAGCACGTACATCCGAACCGCCCTGCTTTTCAGTCATGCCCATACCGAGCCAAATCGACTTTTTCTGCGCAATCGGTACATCGCGTTCATCATATTCAGTCGATAATAGTTTCTCGCCAATTTTGGCCCACAGTTCAGGTTCACGCTGAATGAGTGGAATACTGCCGAGTGTCATTGAATTTGGACATAAATTGCCGCACTCGACCTGACCTGCTAAATAAAAACGTGCTGCCCACTCCACCCATTTTGCCTTGGAATTTGGCTGATTAAATGGATGCGCATGGGTATCAAACTGACGGTTGAGTCCCATCCATTTATGCCATGAAGGATGAAATTCGATAAAGTCAGTACGGCGACCACGAGCATCGAAGGCATGTAAAATTGGGGTATGTTTGTTGGCTAAAGCCCCATGCTGAAAGTATTCACCCGAACCTGCGACTTTGCCCATTTCGCATAAGATCGGCTGATCGTGGCTGCCATAGCGCTTTAAGATTTCATGTAAAACTGTATCGCTTGAAAATAGATTGTAGTTTTCCAGTTCATCAAATTGGTTGCTGATTTGATGCGTCATCCATGTCTGTTCTAATGTATTCATCGTCTATATTTTCCGCTTGTTCTTGTTGGCTTTTCATTTCAGTATAGAGAAAATTTAAAGCATAGACGTTCGGTTTTCCGCGCTTAAAAATATGAAGCATTCAGCCATTCAAATACGGCGTAAGCCACGTCAATCACGTGCCAAACTGACGCAAGAAGCCTTACAGGACAGTTTTGTTCGGCTTTTGCATGAGCGTCCTGCCAGCCAAATTACCATTCGGGAAATTACCGACCTTGCAGGCGTGGGCTTGGGAACGTTCTATGAATATTTTTCTAAAAAGGAAGATTTGATTGCGCTAACCATTCATTTACATGTGAAACACAATGCGGAAAGCTTAAAAAGTTATGCACATAGCTTGATCAAGTTATCCACAGATTTGAAGTTTCAGACTTATTTAGAGCGGATTATTCATTTTCAAATTGAGCAAATTCAAGCACAGCAGTTTTTATGGTCACAGGTGTTTTTGTTAGAACGGCAGATTTCAGATATTGAAAGTTACCGTAAGAGTTATGCCATGATGGTGCAAATGTGGCGCAGTATGCTTGAGCCATTTATACAGGATGATGAACAGCTCAAACAGATGGCTTTAAATATGCAGCGGGTGTGTTATGGCTTTGTGTCGCAAACTTTATTGATTGAGCCTGATTTTGGGGAGTGGGATGAATTAAAGCGAGATATAATTCATATGTTGCGCGATTAGACTTCGCGGACAAGTCTAATGATGTTTCAAATGCATCGGTGAATAAAATAAAGTCATGTTATTTACAAAAAATCGGCTCTTAAACCAGTTATTTTAGATATTTAGGAAATTCATTTTTACGGTAGAAGAAAATCATTCATCACTTGTTTCATCCGTCAATAAAAGTGCTTTAGAAGTTAAGCTTTTATTGCCAGCTTACTTGTCTCATTTATACGCCTTTGCAATGCTGGCCAGTTGTAAGCTCTTTAAAAATTCAGCCGTATATTTTGGACTATGGCCTAATGCACCACGATGATAGCCATTTGGGATCGCCTGATAGACTACTGGCAATTTTTTATTTGCACACTTTTTGGTAATAACTTTGAGTACCAAGGTGATCGACAAATGGTCTGCGGCGCCTTAAACAAACATCAGTGTTACGGTTAGGGTCATATATTCAATCGACTGCCGTTTTAAATAGCTTGGGGATGGCCTTAAGTCTGAATTTTTTAAAAGATTGGCTGAGGTGCTTATTTTAACTAATTTTTTTATTTCTGATAAACAACGTTTACGGGCCTGATTTAGTAAAGACTGCATATCTGGACTAACCTGTTGATCTACATTGATCGATCTGCTTCGGCTGCTCCCAACAACACGCTGGGGAAAAATGCCGCTACATTGGTATCTGGATTTGGATTGGTTTCTACGTATTCAGCAATACATTCATATTGATAACCACCCGGTGCCAAGGGTATTGCAGCTTTAAGATTCAATTCAAGCGCATCTTTTTGCCCCTGAGCTGCAACCGCAATAGCAGCTGCAGCACATTGACTATGCCCCATCAGCATCCAGTCTTTATTAAATTGCCTCGGCTTCCAAGAATGCAATGCACGCACAGAATGCACCAAATTATAAACTTAACTGACTACATTCATATGAGGGCGCAGTTTTGGCTTACCCAGTCCTTATAATCTGTTGCAACCACTACATAGCCATGCCTCAAACAACTGTCGATTGCACCATCTATGACTAGTTGCAAACTATATACAGGCCCATTGTATAATCACTTGAAGGAGCACTTGTATCAGCCACACAGTCGTGCCATGTGCTCATGCCAATACGGTCCAGTCTTGTTTAAGTGCTTATCCTTTTGGACGTAAAATATATCCCGAGGTCAAAATGGGTTCGCCATTAACCTCCTCAACTACGATATGCGATCACGTAAGGTTGCCTAGTATGTTGATATGATGTAGGAATCGATTCAAGCTGGAGTGACAATAGCTGACCTGACAACAATAAAGATAGGTGTGCCAACTAGCATCACCCCATAAAAAATTTATTTACAATTTTCTAAAACAACTTAGACCACTTGCCAATATCTCTTCAGCTGTATTTTTAGCTTATTTTAAGTATTAAATAATGTTTTTAATGTTAAAAAAGCTCTGCAATATTAACAACATAAAAAAGTCTTTCATTAACTATAATCTGCCAAAAAAAAATATCTGAAAACTAAAATCCATAATAAAAATATGGATTTAGATATTTCGTCCTGTTCTACCTATCATAGCTTTATATTTGAGTTTAATTCATGGATAAAATATTAAAACAAAATATATAAATAAATAATATAAATTCAATAACTTAACCAATCGAATTAACCATTTATTCAAAACTATTTTTCCATTTGTCAAAAGCCACAGAAAGCTTTAGAGTCAATAAGTATATAAAGATTTTTAAGCTTTTAACGGCTACAGTTTTATGACTTCTCTTCGATTGATTGCTGCTTGAAAAATTTTAGAATGAGAGAAAAACTGTTGTCACATTGTCACTTTAAAATGAATTAACAAAACGGTTAATGTCATGTGCTGTTGAGCGTGTTATCAATTGAAGGGTTATAACTCCCAACTTTAATACATGATTATAATAATGGAGATACTCAATGAGCGACGACGTTAAAAAATGTCCTGTCACCCACCTAACAACTGATGCTGGTGCTCCTGTTGTAGACAACCAGAACAGTATGACGGCAGGTGCACGTGGTCCTTTGCTTGCCCAAGACCTATGGCTTAATGAAAAACTCGGTAATTTCGTTCGTGAAGTAATTCCAGAGCGTCGTATGCATGCCAAAGGTTCTGGTGCTTTCGGTACGTTTACCGTGACTAACGATATTACCCAATATACCCGCGCTAAAATTTTCTCAGAAGTTGGTAAAAAAACTGAACTTTTTGCTCGTTTTTCTACCGTAGCAGGTGAGCGTGGTGCTGCAGATGCAGAACGCGATATTCGTGGTTTTGCCCTGAAATTCTATACTGAAGAAGGTAACTGGGATTTAGTTGGTAATAACACCCCTGTCTTCTTCCTACGTGATGCTCGTAAATTCCCTGACTTAAACAAAGCAGTAAAACGCGATCCTAAAACCAATAAGCGTAGTGCAACTAATAACTGGGATTTTTGGACTTTACTACCTGAAGCTCTACACCAAGTTACTATTGTGATGTCTGACCGCGGTATTCCAGATGGTTACCGTCATATGCATGGTTTTGGCAGTCATACTTTCAGTTTTATTAATGCCAATAATGAACGCTTCTGGGTTAAATTCCACATGCGCACTCAACAAGGCATTAAAAACTTAACCGATGCTGAAGCTGAAGCGATTATTGCCAAAGACCGTGAAAGCTCACAAACCGATCTGTTCAATGCAATTGAACGCGGCGATTTTCCAAAATGGAAAATGTACGTTCAAATTATGCCTGAACTTGATGCAGAAAAAGTACCTTATCACCCATTTGATTTAACCAAAGTATGGCCTAAAGGCGACTATCCGTTGATTGAAGTGGGTGAATTCGAACTCAACCGTAACCCTGAAAACTATTTCCAAGATGTTGAACAAGCCGCTTTTGCACCAAGTAACTTGGTGCCGGGCATTAGCTTCTCACCTGACCGTATGCTGCAAGCGCGTTTATTCAACTATGCTGATGCTGCACGTTATCGCGTGGGTGTAAACCATTACCAAATTCCTGTAAATGCACCACGTTGCCCTGTTCATTCCAACCGTCGTGATGGTCAAGGCCGTATGGATGGTAACTATGGTGCAACACCGCATTATGAACCAAACAGCTTCAGCCAATGGCAAGAGCAACCACAATACAAAGAACCACCATTGAAAATTACTGGTGATGCTGACTTGTGGGATTATCGTGAAGATGACAGCGACTATTTCAGTCAACCACGTGCATTATTCAACTTAATGAATGATGAACAAAAACAAGCATTGTTTAATAACACTGCTGGCGCAATGGGCGATGCACTCGACTTCATCAAATACCGTCATATCCGTAACTGTTACGCATGTGATCCAGCTTATGGTGAAGGTGTTGCAAAAGCATTAGGCTTAACTGTAGCGGATGCGCAAGCTGCTCGTGCAACTGATCCAGCTCAA
The DNA here is from genome assembly GCF_013419235.1 of Acinetobacter sp. YH12098. Lineage (NCBI taxonomy): Bacteria > Pseudomonadati > Pseudomonadota > Gammaproteobacteria > Moraxellales > Moraxellaceae > Acinetobacter > Acinetobacter sp. YH12098. The sequence continues at coordinate 50,473 of NZ_VPAO01000007.1, read as the reverse complement.
GGTAATCCTGGCTTGCTTTAAGTTTTATCTTTGAATAAAAAAACCACCTTTTAAGGTGGTTTTTTCTTGGCATTAAATATTCCAATTACCTTCTAATTAATCCTTAAACAATCAATTTTTTGCCTTCATGCATGGTTAAAAATGGATTCATTAACTTTGATGTTTTTCGCATTGCATGATGTAAGTCATGTTCTGGTTGGTCTCTAGCTTCATCAGTCAACTGAAACGTCCGATAATGCATTGCCAATGAACATTTTGACTGTAAATCTTTATGCGCCTGAAAAGCTTCTTCGGGATTCATGTGCAAATATTTCATTAAACGACGTGGCTCATAAGCTCCAATCGGTAATAACGCTACTCGTGGTGCACCTAGGCGTGTATGGATTTGTTTGAAATGCGCGGCATAGCCCGTATCTCCAGCAAAGAAGAAATGTCCTGTACTATGCACGATGGAAAAACCTCCCCATAAGGCATGATTTTGATCTCGCCAACCACGACCTGAACCATGCTGTGCAGGCGTATAAACGATACGCAAATCTTCAAACATTTCCGATTGCCACCAATCAAGTTCAATGACATTGAAATGTGTTGGCAAATAATAAGCATTGCCTAAACCAGTATAAATCGGCATAGCGAATTGTTCATGTAACCAATTCAAGGTTGCTAAATCCATATGATCATAATGATTATGGCTTAGTAAAACCCCATGAATTGTAGGTAATTCTTCTAAGGCAATTCCTGCAGGACAAGCACGTCGTGGTCCAGTCCCTTGACGTGGGCCTGCATACTCCGCCCATACAGGATCGGTCAAAAAATTATATGGACCAATTTGAATCAAAACCGTCGCATGTCCGACAAACCAAACTAACCAATCATCCATTTTAGCCAAAGGTCGATTTTGCGGAATGCTACGCGAAGAAGCAAAAAACTGTTGGTATTCTTGCTCACGATCTACTTTCCATGTATCGCTTTTACGCGTCATGATCCATTTCAGCATATCTTTACGCGTAAACGCATCTGGATTTCGAAGGGTATTAAAAAAATTTTCCCCATTAAAATGGTCAGTTGCCAGATAATCAAATACAGGCTTCGTCCACGTATGTTTCATACAGCTTTTAGTACTGATTTGAAACTGTGCTGATTGAGTTTTTTGATTCATGTGTATTTAAAATTCATTCACTATGCTGACAAACCTTGCAAAGTATTTAACCTCGCAGACCTATTGATCAAGACGACCTTTCATGCGCTCAAGCCAAACCTTCCGAGATTGAGGCTTGACAAAGAGTGCCACAATTTCAGGATGAAGCTGTTTAATTTGTGCTTCAATTCTGTTGACACAAGCTTCTATATCATCTGACGTTAAATTATCTTTAAATTCAAGACTCAAAGATGCCAAAACTTGATGTGCACCCATCTGCTCTGTTAACACCCCATTGGCAGAATGCACTGCTGGATCTTGCTCTGCAACCATCAAGACATTATGCCTCAATTGTGGATCAGCAGTTTCTCCCATGAGCAATCCTTTAGTCTCACGTGCAAGTAAAATTGCTGAAATAGCGAGTACAACCCCAATTAGAATTGATGCCAGACCATCAAGCATTGGCATATTCAGCGCGTGTGATAAATAGATACCGATCAGGGCAATAAACAGACCAATCAGCGCTGCTGAATCTTCAAATAACACGGTAAATGTCGTCGGATCTTTACTGCGTCGAAATGCTTCAAAATAGCCCTGTTTCCCTTTGATTTTACGAAATGCTTTCAATGCCACAAACCAAGAGGTCCCTTCACACAAAATCGCAATACCTAATACGATATAGTTAATCATCGGATTTTGCATTTCTTCGGGGTGATAAATATGACTAATCCCTTGATAAATCGACACGATCGCACCTAAAGCAAAGACCATCAACGCCACAATAAAAGCCCAAAAATACAGCTCTCTCCCATAGCCAAACGGATGGCGTGCATTTGCTGGCTGCTGCGATTTTTTCATACCGTAGAGCAGTAAGATTTCATTTAAAGTATCAACCACAGAGTGAATAGCTTCACTCAACATGGCCGAACTATTCGTGATGTAGGCAGCGACAAACTTCACCAGTGCAATCGCTAAATTGCCGAAGAGCGCTGCATATACCACGATTTTGTTAGATTCAGACATTTAAAATTGTCCTAAATTTATTTTTATCAAACAGATCTATTTGATTTTATAGCTCATTCCATAGTACTCAAACTGACTGTAGCTGTTGTTTGTTATTTTGTTGTTTTTACACCAACTGTCGATTGTTTCGACAATGCCATCATGTTCCATGTGAAACACGCTCTTTAGCGCAAAGGTATAGAAAAAAAAGGAAGCCGCAGCTTCCTTATAATTCTGTAGATGTACACGGTTCAACGTACTTTATTAAAATATTGCTCGCCACTCTTTCCAAAAGTACATCACAATACCAAACATCACGACCACGATTCCAACAAAGGCATTGGAGCTAATATGTTCACTGTTCAACGTCGCTCCCAAAACCAATGCTATGACAGGTGTCATCACATTACTGAGTGACACCGTTGATGCGGCCAAACGTCTTATAAGCCAGAAGTAACACAGCATTGCCACAATCGATGACATGATCATGGTAAAGACAAATCCAATCATTGCACGGCCGCTTGGCAATTCGGTTGGAAAATGCTGCCAAATAAATGGAATAATGAGCATCGATCCTAAAGCAGAAACAATCAGGGAACCGGTTGCCTGTGACATCGGCTTTAACGGTGCATTAATCTGCTTCACCCAAAAAATCGAACTAATATACGACACCATGCTGATTAGCATCAGTACAACGCCAATTGGATTGACTTTGCTATCAGCAGAATCTGCAAAGACAAAAGTTAGACCACCCACTGCAACCGCCATGCCCAACCACTGCAAAGCGACCAATTTATGTGTTTTTAAAATTACATGCCCAATCAAACCGGCAATTAAGGGTGAAAAACCAAAAATCAGTGCCATTAAACCTGAGGTGAGATAATTGGCTGCCAGATAAATAAATAACTGTGCGCCAATCAAATTCAAACTCCCTGCCACATAACTTTTTAATGAGGTTTCATCAAACGGCAAAGGATCACGCATCAATTTCAACAGAAACAGCGCAATAATAGATGCGCCGAAGTAACGGATAATCAACACCCACATCGGATGTATTTCCTGTACACTCCACACAATCGCGAGCGGCGTCGTCGCCCAAATCAGCACCAGCAAAGCATAAATACTTGCCGTGACAATCATCGGAGAGGAATTAGAGTTCATAAATGGTTCTATCGCAATATAAATTCAGAAGCATTGCAGCACAGAAAGTCCACCCAAAATCTATTCCGCGTGGCGGCATGGATGCCGCCGATAAGCTGAGATATAGGGATGTACCCTCAAATGCTCAAAAGATTTTTTCACCTTGCGCCATACATGGCTCATCACTCAAAAGTGAGACTTCACTTGCGCGTGAGCAGTTACCCATGACACAAAATTTGAAGTTTTGAGATTCTCATCATCTTTGAAAAGTAAAAATCACCTATATGCAAACTTTACTCAAACACAATGACAATTGAGATCGTGACAGCAAAGTAAATGCATAAAAAAACAGACCTAGGTTGCCCAAGGTCTGCTCCTTTGTAAACTCACAAATAACGCAAAAGTTATTTCACCAGCTTACGAAGATCTTGGCTTAAATCTAAATATTTATCCGCTTCAAACGCTGCATTCTTGCTAATCAATTTTTTAAGATGACGCATTTCTTTCGCAGCATTTACCGTGATACCACCCACGATCACGCCATCAGTCACACCAAATAAAACAAATGATGATTCTGCCGCTAATTCAGGATTCACTTCACCACGTGCGATCCATTCCGCAGCAGCCATATCACCCACAAATTGATAGTTGATATTCAATTGATCTGTCCAGAACCACGCTGGATTTGGGGTTGGATGTTCAACACCCATTACATGACGAGCAAAGATACCTGCTTGCAAGTTCGCATTTTCCCAAGTTTCGACACGACGGTGGTTACCACAGTCACGAAGCTGAGTCGCAACATCACCCGCTGCATAAATATCTGGATGTGAAGTTTGGCAGTTATCATTCACTTTAATGGCAAAATCAACGTCTAAACCTGCATCAACCGCAAGTTGAGCATTTGGCACAATGCCAATACCGTAAACTACTGCATCTGCACGAAGTTCTTCGCCGCCTTCAAGCGTGATCACCACTTCTTCGCCATCAAGCTTACAGTCAGCAATAGAAGTCGAAAGACGAACATCTACACCTGCAAGACGTTGTTGAGCCAATAAGAATTCGCTCAATACGCGTGGAGATGAACGCCCCATCACCATTGGACCCATTTCAATCACGGTCACGATACAGTCTTTAGAACGTGCTGAAGAAGCAAGCTCAAGACCAATCACACCACCGCCGATCAATACAATACGGCGACCCGCTTGTAATACAGGCACCAATGCTTGTGAATCTTCAAGGTTACGTAAGGTATAAACGTGTTTACCCAAAGCATCAAAATTCGGTAAACGGCGTGCTGCACCACCAGTTGCTAGAAGCAACTTGTCAAATGCAATGCTTTCACCATTTTTGAGTTGAACAGTTTTCGCTGCTGCGTCAATGCTGATCACACCATTACCGAGAATATGTTCAACACCGAGTTCTGCCAATTTTTCTTCTGACAGAATTTCGATTTTGGTCTCTTCAGGTTTTAGAATTACGTCTTTAGACAAAGGCGGACGTTCATAAGGAAGATGTGTTTCATCACCCACCAAAATGATTTTGCCTTCATACTTGTTCGCACGGAGTTCTAAAATGGCGCTAGCACCAGCTTGACCAGCTCCAACAATAACGATGGTTTCGATACCATTTTGACTCATGGGTTTGTTCCTTATTTCAATTCTGCAGATACGATGCCGAAGCCCGCAATCCACTCACTAATATCTTCGTAGCAATGTGTTGTCATGTCGTATTCGCCCACTTCATGTAGTGCAGCAAAAGCAGCCATCCAAGAACGAACTTCTTGACCGCCACGACCACCTTCAACACGAATTTCAGCTTCAGTCATTGCTTCAATGGCAGCAAAGTCAGCTTTGGCAAAAGTCTCAAGCAATGCACGATCCCATTCTGGGTTTAAAGGCACTGCGACAGAAGTATCACCCGCTGCGAGTTTTTGACCGACAGCAATGATTTTGCCTTGACGTGTATTACGTGCCTCTTCAGTTGGATTACGACCTGCAATCAGGAACTCTTCCACTTCTGGTGGAACTGAACCCATTTGCGGCGTTGGTGGATCATGAGACAAACCACCTGTACCCAAAACAAGTACACGTTCATTCTCTAAGTTCAATGATTTAATGAACTGACCGACTGCACGACCCAAAGCGACTGTACGCTTGGTTGTTGGCATCGGTGCAGCTGCACCATTGATAAAAATTGGAATCGTTGGATAACGATCGAGTTGACCACCACAAAGGAAATGTAATGGTTGAGTCACACCATGATCTGCTTGCATACGGTATGAGTATGCAACATCAACACCTTCATCCAACACACGACGTACTAAATTCACTGCAGTTTCTTCAGGTACATTGATATGGTCATTGTCTTTACCATAATCCCAATCACCTGCTGCTTTGGCACGAATACCGACGCAGAAAGATGGCATGAGGTCATAGAAGAAACCATTGAAATGGTCTGGACCAAAAGTAATGATCAATGTTGGATTATAGTCTTCAACTTCTTTAGCAAGTTTGGCAAAAGTTTCGCGAACTTTTTCCTCTTTGTATTTCTCTTGCGGAGAAGCAAATTCCATTAGGGGACTGTGCGATGCACAAATAAGTTTAACGGCCATGGGTGACTCCTAAACGGAAGGCAGCCAAGACGGCTGCCGAGTAAGTCCTTTACGTATTTGGCGAATTAAATCTCGTCAAAGAAGCCAGCACGTGGTTGACGTAAACCACGGATACCCAGACCACATTCAGCATTAATTAAAACACCAGTTAATGGGCGGTTGTTTTGACGAGAAGCCAATAACACGTATGAACCAGTCATATCTTCAGGTTCGGGTAAGAAATTGAGCGGCATGCCGCGTGCAATCTTCTCAGGATCACGTGCATCGAGTAGACCGAGGTTTTCTTGGCCTAAAGAAGCAGCGCCTTTGATGTTGACATTCATACCCGACGGAGCAACAGCGTTCACTCGTACTTTAGGCGCAAGCTCATAGGCTAATTCTTTCATAATCCCAACGCCAGCATGCTTAGACGCTGTGTATACAGGGCCTCCGCCTGCCGAATACAGTGCTGAGTTAGACAAAGTAAATATGATAGAACCTTCCGAAGCTATCAATGCATCAAGTGCAGCTTTGGCACCTAAGATGAGAGATTTGGTGTTAATACCCATAATCTCATCAAAAGCTTTTTCCAGCTGTTCACCCGATGTATTGACGATATCTGCGTAATGATCCCAGATACCTGCGTTTCCGACGAAACAGTCAAGTTTGCCATAATGTTCTACAGTTGCTTGAACTGCACGAACATTATCCTCATAGCTGGCTACATCTCCTGCGATCGCAAGCACGCGGTCACCAAAATGTTCTTTCAATGCATCAACTTTCGATTGAGAACGTTGAAGAACGGCAACTTTTGCACCTTCTTCTAAGAAACGTTCAACCAATGCCCAGCCTAAGCCTGAACCACCACCGGTAATAAGTGCAACTTCGCCTTGTAGCCAACCCATGATTACTCTCCTGCCATCTCTACGTATAAAGCACCATCTTCAACAATCACAGGGAATGTCTTGATAGGATCTGTTGCTGGTAAGCATAATGCTTGACCAGTTTTCAAACAGAATCGAGCCGAATGAAGTGGACATTCAACAGTGCCATCATCTTCAAGGTAACCTTCAGACATTGAAGCATTACCATGTGAACAACGGTCGTTCATCGCGAAAAATTCGCCATTGTTGTTGAATACTGCAAGCGCATCGATACCGTTAACGCCGCAATCTACTTTCAATGCTTCGCCTTCGTCTAATTCGTCAACTTGGCAAACAAAAATCTTATTCATTAGAAGAACACGCTCAGGTTATGTGAGTTGTAAGTCACCTGATCAAGGGTAATCTTACGGTTGAAGATTTCGAAACCTTGCTCAGTGTCGACTTTGCGGATCTTGTCGTGACGCTTACCACAGTAGATTGTTACATCTTTCTCTTTCTGGGTACGGTACAACAAGTACGTTACGTAAACGTCGTATTCGCCTTCAACTTCAGTCGCTTCAACAATCACATTTGAAACCATGTGTGTTGTACGTGAAGGAGGTTCTTCAGCCCAAGCCATACCTGTCTCTAAACGAGCTACACGGCGTTCCAACAAATCTTTAGTATCGTTAAATACCCAAGTTGTTGGCGGCTCAATCGAACGACGACGGTCACGAGTTTGAGCGTTCGGTGTAGTACGCAAGGTATAAGAAATATCTTCTGCCAATACGTCTAACCATTCGCGGAATTTCCAGTCGTCAAGCAATTTTGCTTCACGATAGAGGAACTGACTAATTTGGTGATGAAGTTCTAAACTGATTTGACTCATTTCATAAGCTCCTTCTCATATTCGTCAGCCGCAGCTTCAACGTCTTCCCATTTTTCATGAATCAATAAATCTGCCCAACGGCGGTACATACCACGTGCTGCAGTCTCAGAGAAAATATAGTTAGTGATACCCGGGATACCATCTTCACGTACTTTCTCGTTGCCTTTACCCATTTCCATAATTAATTTGTTTTGACGGGCTTTATAACCACGTAAAACTTTTTGAATTTCAATCCAGTTCTCAGAGTCATCTTGCTCAAGGAAACCAGCAGGACCGAATGCGCGAGTCGCAGAACGCTCAAATGCTTCTTTCACTTCTTGAGATGCTTCAGCGTCTGCAATACAGAATGCCCACACTTCAGTTTTGTTTGGACCACGTGGGTGCCATACACGAAGCGTTGCAGTACCGTTCAACCAAGACAATGTTGGGAACATGGTGTTGTGACCAGCAAGACGCAGTGCACGAGTTTCACCTAGGCGTTCTTTCACTTCTTCATACGTTTCACGGAAGTAGTTTGCTACTTCACCATCCACCCATACGTTTGCGTCTGGTTTCTCAGTGAAGAAGAAGCCTGAACCGTGACCACGTGAACCGTATTGGATCGCATCTTTCGCAGTTTCCCAAACTGGACGGGCAGTTTGTGCAGCACCTAATTTCTTAGAAGATTCATCATCTGGTTTAGCACCAAGCACCTGAATCGCAGATGCATGAGAGAACAACGCGTGGTATTGGTCAGAAGCGAACTGTTCAGCTGCAAATTTCCAGTTACAGTCGATTTCCCATTTGTGTACACCACCGATAATTTCTGTACCACCTTCACGACGGTCTACAACGCCGTCCAGGTACCAAGCGATATCGCCCATGTATTCTTCTAGATCTGGAGTTGTTTCATCCCAGCAGCCGAATACTAAGCCTTTGTATGATTTAACGCGGTTAACTTCTACCAGACCCCATTGCTCTTTACATGCACCATGTGGGTAAGCACGATCTTCAAGCGGGATATCTTTTAGAGAACCGTCAATACCGTATGACCAGCCGTGGTATGGGCAAGTGAACGCACGTGTATTACCACAGTCCGCGAAGCTCACACGCATAGAGCGATGACGACATTGGTTTAAGAATGCTTTGATTGAGCCATCTTTTTGACGTGCCACGATGATTGGATCTTCACCCATATAGGTATTGAAGAAATCACCGGCTTTAGGAATTTGGCTCTCATGGCATAGGAATAACCATGTACGACCGAACACACGTTCTAATTCAAGTTCGTAAATGTCTGGATCGGTATAGATAGATGGCGTGATACGTCCATTTTGTGCATCGACTAAAGCATCGATTTCGCGCACATCAATTTTTCCACTCATGAAAAGCTCTCCTGTGACCATAAGGCACAAAGTAATAGACTCAACTTTTCAACGATGATGGATTTTAGAGCGATATTCGGGAAATATTTATTTTGTTTTAATTAAGAGATTTTATGGATTATTACGGTAGATTTTTTTTATAGTATTTTTTTTAAATTACCGAGAACACCATTTATTTCGTGAATGGCAAAATAATCCTCACGCAATAGTTGTTTATAGATTATACTGAACGGACTTCTAAGTAAGACATTTTTTGGATTACTCCACGGGTTGATTATATGGAATTACGACACTTACGCTACTTTATTACTGTCGCTGAAGAACTCAATTTCAGTAAAGCTGCGTTAAAACTTTATACTGCTCAACCTTCTTTAAGCCAACAAATTAAAGATCTTGAAGAAGATGTCGGCGTAAAACTGTTGCACCGTACTAAACGTAAAGTTGAGCTCACAGAAGAAGGTGCCGTATTTCTAGAACAAGCACGTTTAACCTTGGCACAAGCAGACAAAGCTGTGGCTATGGCACGTCAGGTTTCACAAGCCAAACAGCAGATGCTGCGCATTGGTTTTGTCCCTGTTGCAGAGATGAAAATCTTCCCTTATGTGCTGCCAAATTTACGTGTTCAGAACCCAGAACTCAAGATTGAATTACTCAGTTTAAATAACCGCGATCAGATGAAATTGCTGCAAAAAGGTGAACTGGATATCACTTTTACCCGCAATAACTTCCACAGCGACGAAATAGAAAGTCAGTTTGTACTGCGTGAACCGCTGATCTTTATTTTACCCAAAGATCACCCTTTAGCGAAGTACGAGCGCATTCCAGTTAAAGCATTGAATGGGATTGATTTTATTATTCCTGCACGTGAACAATCTGGCACGTTGCATGAAGCCATTTTGGACTTTGCTTCGACCCATGGTATTCAATTTAATATCGTGCAAAAAGCCGACAATATCCTGTTTAACATTAACTCCATCGGCATGGGCTTAGGCTGCACGATCCTACCGGGATACATCGCGCCATTGACCATGAACAATACGGTAATTCGTCCTTTAGATGTCGAATTACCGTATCTAGACCTGTACGTAAGTTACCGAAAAACGGCGAGTTCTGTGGCTGTAGATAAATTCCTTGAACTGCTAACCAAAGTTTTTTATCTCGATATCAATCGCGAACAGCGTTAATTTTCGCCAAGTCATAATTTATAGATATAGCACCATTATTTTTGAAATAAATAATGGTGCTTTTTTTATGGCTAAAAAGTCGCTTTTTTAATCGTTTAAATGTTTTAATCGACGCATTTTATCTATCATGCATATCGACTTGATGGAAAATAACTTATAAATTTTAGTTTAGATATTGATAAAAATTGCTAAGAATAGCCGATTTACAACTTAAGTCTAATAAATAATTCCCCTTCCCCAACCATTTAGATGAGCTTATTTTATGCCTTTTTACTGATTTAGACCGTACACTGTCGACCCATTAATGAGAATAATACTCATTTACAGTATTTCTTTCAAAAGATTTATATAAAAAAAAGGATGGCAAAACCATCCTTTTTTTGAATTTCATGTCAGTGACAAGAAATTACACACCACGCGCTTTTAAATAATCTTTAATCACGGTGTTGAATTCTTCTGCTTTTTCAACTTGTGACCAGTGACCACATTGGCTAAAGATATGCGCATCCGCATTTGGAACTGTGTTCAAAATATCCCACGTACGAGATACTGGAATCACCACGTCTTGTACACCGTGAATCAACAATACTGGCACAGTAATGTCTTTCATTTTTTCAAAGTCGAGTGGGAATTCGAAACGGTCACGGTCGCGTGCGCCAACAACATCCATCAAACGATTTGATGCATAGTCATTTGCAGCAGAAGCGAAACGTACTTTTACCAATTCGTCTGTGATCAAGTCTTTGTTTACAACAAACATAGACAAGGTTTTCTTGATGCCTTCTTCGGTTAATACAGGGTTTGCATGTGCTTTAAGTGCTGCAGTTTGTTTAGCACCGCCTGTACCCATAGACACGATACCCAATACACGTTCTGGATAGTCCAAAGCCATTTGGAATGCTAACCAGCCACCGAGTGAGTTACCCACTAACCAAGTTTTTTCAATACCTAGGGCATCTAACGTACGTACAGCGTGATCAACCCAAGCACGGATACCATAAGCAGTATTCGGTGCAACAACAGTTTGACCATAGCCAATCGTATCGATAGCGATACAACGAGCTTGTTCACCAATTTGTGGAAGGTTTAACCACCAGTTTGCCGCAGCAGATACACCTGTACCTGAACCGTGTAAAAATAGAATTGGTGTGCCTTCACCCACTTCGTGGTAATGCGTTAATTCGCCTTCAGCAGTTTCAATCCATTTATCTTCTAAACCAAAGAATGAATCAGTTGTATAGTCAGGAATCTGAACAGTGCTCATACATGCTCCTCGTATTGCGTAGAGCTTATGTTTCAATCCATAGCGGATTTAAACACAAGGGGGACTCTTTTGGATTTTGTGGTTTTTACAGTCTCATATTACCTGTTCAGCCACTGCTAACTGATACATATTTACGATCATAAACAACAAATAGACTATAATTTAAGTTATTGTTTTTAAATACATAACTCAAAAATATATCCATAAAATCTTTGAGGTATTTCTTTTTTAAATAACCCAGCAAATAAAAAGGGAAGCAATGAATCCACTTCCCTCTTTTTTATCCTGAGAAATTAGAACTTATAGGTATAAGTTGTCGCGACACGGTACTCTTGCAAGTCAGATTTGTAATCGAAATCGGCATCGATATACATTGCCTGGAAGCCTAAGCCCTTCAACTTACCTTCAGGCACGGTGTAGTTCACGATTAAGTTAAGCTCATCAGATTTTTGATCTTTCAGGATGCCATTTGCAGTACCAATTTCTGCATCAGAACCTGTAAAGTAAACCGCTGTAGCATTTAGGCCTTTCGCACCAAGCTCTGCAAAGTCATAACCATACGTAAAGCCCCATGATTTTTCATTTTTTGCAGTAAATGTTGCTATACCCCAGTTGACTAAGTACGGCTGCGGCACCCATCCACCCAGTGTTGGGAATGCATTATCACCAAACATTTGTTGATAACCCAAACCAAAGGTATGCGAACCGTAATTCACTTTCGCACCAACCGATAACGCTTGGTTATCAATTTCGCCATACAGTTTGTCACCCGAATCCGAGTTATCGAAGTAACGGATATGGCTATCCAGTTTGGCTTTGTCACCTAACTTAGTTTTATAGTTCGCGCCGACATATTGCTGTGTGTAAATGTCTTGAACATCGGCATACCAGTAGCTACCACCAATTTCAGGCGTAAATTGGTGATCAATCCCCGCAATATACATCCCGTCAGATGCTGGACCGTTGTCAAAATGACCTATTTTTCCATTCGGCAGCTCTTTACCTGGTGAAAATAAAGTTAAATCACGGAACTGGTTATCATAACGATTATTAATACCGTCAATATAAGCCACGGTCAACTTGGTATCTTTCAGGTCTTTCGACTCCAGCCATGCACCGCTGTAAGTAGTCAGCAACTGACGTGATGGATCAAATACTAGCACTGGAGATACCGGCAATAGCTCGCCCACTTTCAATTCAGTTTTTGACACTTTGGCTTTAAGGGTCACACCCACTTTACCAAAGTTATCTTTTGATTCTTTACCATCGTGCGGCAAAATAAAGTCTGCATTGGTATCACGGCCATTGAGTTTAAAGGCATGCTGTACCAGCAGGTCCGCGCCGACTTGAATGCCCGCGCCAATATCCTGATAACCTGACTTCGCATCCAGCGTAATGCCTTGCGACCATGAACCCCAATTTTTATTTGGAGTATCTTCAATTTGACGATCCAAATAAAAGTTTTTAAATTTCAATTGCACTTGGCTGTCGTCAACAAAATCCGCATAAGTTGCAGATGTTCCTAATGTTGCTGTCGCAGCAAGAATTGCTATCCATAAATTTTGACGACGCATGGCTTATTCCCAGTGATCAAATTAAGCTATGACATCATCATGCTCAACAATACCTTGGAAAAAAATCCGACTACAGTATTAAGGTTTATCAGGCTTTTGTACGACTTGAACTTTGGAAGCTATTTCTGGTTATTTTCCTTAGAGATTAAAACAATAACTCTTTTTTATTATTTAGAACAACTGATTAAATTAACCCCATGTTTTAATAACATAAAATTTAAAGTTTTTTATTTTTTGCAATTACATGCGCTGTATTAATTGCTTTTAAGTTTAAACAAAGTTTTTTACTGAGATTTATCCTTATTTGAGTTATAAAATTTAGCTATGACATGATATTTAATTTATATAATCATCAACAACTTAAAGTTAAATTTTACTACTATGGCTGCTCGAAATCAGCCATTGGTTCGTAAGATATTTCTTATTTCAATCCACTTTTCATGCCTCAAATCAATCTCAACGTAATCTCAAGCCCATCTCAAACCAACACAGCCACTTCAGACATAAAAAAAGCGCCCATTTCGGGCGCTTTTTGATTTAAAGCAAATTAAGCATTGGCTTCTTTTGCTTTAGACATGGTCAATGCCAAATCTTCGATCATATCTTCCTGACCGCCCACCGTACCGCGACGACCAAGCTCAAGTAGAATTTCACGCGCAGATACTCCATATTTTGCTTCGGCACGTTTTGCGAACAATAGGAACGATGAGTAAACACCGGCATAACCTAAAGTTGCTGCATCACGGTCTGCACGAATTTGATGCGTCATCATTGGAATGATCAAGTCTTCAGCAATATCCTGCACTTTAAACAAGTCCACACCTGTTTCCATTTGCATACGGTTTGCGACCGCTACAAACAATTCAAGTGGTGTATTACCTGCGCCTGCACCTAAACCAGCCGAAGCCAAGTCAACACGGGTTGCACCTGCGGTCACAGCCGATACAGAGTTCGCAACGCCCATGCCCAAGTTATGGTGACCATGGAAACCAATTTCGATGTCTGAGCCGAGGTTGGCACGTAAAATACCTACGCGATCAGTCACATCTTGAGGCAACATATAGCCTGCAGAATCTGTTACATAGATACAGTTTGCACCGTAAGACACCATTTTTTGTGCTTCTTCGAGCAATTTTTCAGGAGAAGCCATGTGTGCCATCATCAAGAAGCCCACAGTATCCATACCCAGTTTACGTGCTGCAGTAATGTGCTGTTCAGAAACGTCTGCTTCAGTCGAATGTGTCGCCACACGAATGGTTGCCACACCTACATCATGCGCCATTTTCAGATGATCAACTGTTCCAATACCTGGCAATAACAGTGCAGAAACTTTTGCCTGTTTCAGGTTTGGAATCACTGCTTTCAGATATTCTTCATCAGTAGCTGCTGCAAAACCATAGTTCACAGAGTTACCACCTAAGCCATCACCGTGTGTGACTTCAATTAAAGGAACACCTGCATCATCCAACGCAGTGGCAATGGCAACCATTTGCTCTGGTGTGGTTTGATGGCGCATTGGGTGCATACCATCACGTAAAGTCATATCATTAATAATAATCTTAGACATTTTGGTATTCCTTAAGCTTCAGCAGTTTTGAAAACGTGTTCTGCAAACATTTCTGCAGTACGTGCAGCTGCCGCAGTCATAATGTCGAGGTTACCTGCATATTTAGGAAGATAATCACCTAAACCTTCAACTTCTAAGAAGATTGAAACACGGTTACCGTCAAATACAGGACCATTTACAAGTTTGTAACCTGGTACATATTTTTGAACTTCAAGAATCATCGCATGTACAGATTCAGTGATTGCTGCTTGATCTGGTTCACCTTCAACAAGACAGTGAACAGTATCACGCATCATCAGTGGTGGCTCAGCAGGGTTAATGATGATGATCGCTTTACCTTGTTTCGCACCGCCCACTTTTTCAATAGCGCCAGCAGTCGTACGAGTAAATTCATCAATGTTTTTACGTGTACCTGGACCCACAGATTTTGTTGATACTGTTGCAATGATTTCGCCATATTCAACAGGCTGAACTCGTGAAATCGCAGCAACCATAGGAATCGTTGCCTGACCACCACATGTCACCATATTGACGTTCGGAACTTCACCGGCATCCAATAACGCTTCTAAGTTTACTGGTGGTACGCAGAATGGACCGATTGCAGCAGGTGTTAAGTCAATCATTAACACGCCAAGTTCATTTAATTTGCGGCTGTTTTCAGCATGAACATAGGCAGAAGTTGCATCAAATGCGATTTTAATGTCGTCTTCAATTACGTGTGCAAGTAAACCATCCACGCCTTCAGCAGTGGTTTTTAAACCCATTTTAGCAGCGCGAGCCAAACCTTCAGACGTCGGGTCAATACCAACCATCCATACTGGTTCTAAAAATTCGCTGCGTTGAAGTTTGTAAAGCAAGTCAGTACCAATGTTCCCTGGACCGATCAATGCACATTTAATCTTTTTCATGAATGTGTACTCTTAAAAATTCCGTAAAACCCAAGCTTATTTCGCTGCAAATGCTGCAGTCACAGAACCAAAGCCTTCAATTTCAACTTTGAATTCATCACCAGGATTTGCCACAACCATTGGGCCTAAAGCACCGGTCAATACGATGTCACCTGCAAGCAATGGACGACCACGACGAACCATTTCGTCAGCCAACCACACTGCTGCATTTAATGGGTTAGAAAGACATGCTTTACCCACACCTTGTGAAACCACTTCTTCACCACGAGTCATGACCATTTTGCAATTCACAAGGTCAAGATCTGCAAGTTTTACAGGCTTAGAACCCAGTACAAAACCTGCTGAAGATGCGTTATCTGCCACAGTATCAATCAACGAGATTTTCCAGTTTTCGATACGACTATCGACCACTTCAATGGCAGGCAGTGCATATTCTGTTGCACTAATAATGTCTGCATAGGTGTGTTTTTCTTTGGTCAAATCTTGGTTAATCACCAAAGCAATTTCTGCTTCAACTTTTGGCTGAATCAATAAACCAGCAGGGATTTCTTCACCATCGCCATACGCCATGTCAGCAAACAACATACCGAAGTCAGGTTGATCAACGCCTAACTGCGCTTGTACAACTTTTGAAGTTAAGCCAATTTTACGACCTACAAGGCGACGACCTTCTGCCACCGCACGTTTGGTATTCACTTCTTGAACGGCATAAGCAATATCTACATCAGCACTTTCACCACCAAGTTGTGGACGGATCGGTGCAATCGCAGCCTGATTTACTTCCGCATCGCGTAATGCTTGCGCAACTGATTCAACAACAGCAGAATTCGACATCAATGTTTCCTTAAACTGCAAAAATTGGATGCACAACGTGTTTCATCCCGATCACCATCAAAATCAAAGTGATGAAAGTCATGTCAGGATTCGCCTAAAGCATTTCACTTGACATACTACACGTTATGTTTAGATGCATTTAGCATCGAGATTTTAGAAAGTGAATACCAATACTTATTTTATTTATGACTATAGCTATTAGCTATAAATTAATCATTATTTATTATTAATATTCAAAAACTTAAGTTAAAATAATTAAATAAAATTCACTATTTTTTTCGCCCTTAAATCTGAATCTCTACTAAAAAACTTGGCTTATACGACTAAAAGATAAGATTAAAAGATTATTTTAGCGTCAGGCCAACTTTTACGCATAGGTGTTCAATTTCATATGATTTAGTTTAATAAATTGGAAATTTAAAAATAAATCAATAAACAACAATAAGATAAAACCAAAAATTCAAACAAAAAATCTATTCCAGCTTGTGGTAAAAGGCCAAATAGTTGCGCTCAATTTTTTAAGGTAAATTTGCTAGAAGACTGCTTGTTATTGTAGAAAAATCTAGTGTTATTACTTTTTTAAATAATTGAATTTACTCATTTCATCAAGTAGAGCTGGCATTACTATTCATTTGGTAACAAAAAAGGTGAAAACAAATTTCACCCTTTTTACTCGTTTGTATCTAAAACTATACAGCTAGACGTAATTTCACGTGTTCTAGTAGAAATTCAGTCAAATCACCTACGCTATGTGCAATATGTAAGGGTTGAAAACACTGGAGTGTTTCTACAGTATGCACTCCATAGCTCACGCCTACACGTGGCATCTGAATATTGAGGGCCATTTCTAAATCATACGACGTATCACCAACCATAATGGCTTGATCGGCACGTAGTCCTGTTTCCGCCAAAATTTCTGCCAACATCAACGGATCTGGCTTAGATTTGGTTTCACTGGCTGCACGTGTCGCACGAAACAACTCATGACTTTGCGTTTGAGCCAAGACACGGTCTAGACCTTTACGACTTTTTCCTGTTGCAACAGCCAATTGTAGACCGGCATCGCGTAATTCCTGCAACATATCCGCGACACCATCAAACCACATATCCCCTTTGGAATGGGCCACATAGTGATCGGCATAACTTTGCAAAATGTCGCTGTGCAATTCAGGAACCGTCGGAAATAACCGCTGTGCGACTTCCGGCAGACCTAAACCAATAATACTTTTCGCATCAGCATCGGTCAGCGGCTGTGAATATTGATCTGCTGCAAATTTTAAACTCGCTACAATTTGACCCACAGAATCAAATAAAGTGCCATCCCAATCGAAAATGACTAGTTTTACAGCTGAGTTCATACGTTTTCCTAGATTTGATTCAGTGTTTGGTAATTCAGATTCTGGAGTGCATCAATTTATTTACCTCACCCCGGCCCTCTCCTTAAAGGAGAGGGAGAAAGAAAACTTACGAAGCAGTCCTGCTCAGGGAGAGAAGTCTCGTATTTAAAACTTACTCGTCATCTTCTGAAGACTTCACCACTTTGTCGGCTTTTTGCGCGCGTAGCTGCGCCACAAGGCTTTGCATATCTTCTGGCAATGGCGCTTCAATGGTTTGGTAACCCGGAATTTCTAAACGCATAGCATGTAGACATAAACGACGTGGCTTTGGACCACGGTATTCAGTTTCATGACCGTATTTTTCATCGCCCACCAATGGATGACCAATACTTAAACCATGTACACGGATCTGATGGGTACGGCCCGAAAGTGGAGACGCATACACCAATGTGGCATGCATAAAACGTTCTTTCACGTTCCACAGCGTCTTCGACTCTTTACCTTCTTTAGGTGATACACGAACACGACGCTCGCCATTTGCCAGTTCGTAACGATGCAAAGGCTGATCAATGAGCTGCTTATCCAAACTCACCACGCCTTTCACCACAGCAGCATAAGTTTTTTGGATTTTGTGTTCGCGCAGCATGTCTTGCAAGGTTTTCAGCACACTACGTTTCTTGGAAATCATCACCAAGCCCGAGGTATCACGGTCAATGCGGTGAATCAGCTCAAGGTATTTCTTCCCTGTTGCGGCACGTAAGCCTTCGATCAAGCCATACGCCACACCACTACCGCCGTGAACAGCAATACCAGAAGGTTTGTTTACCACCATTAAGCCTTCATCTTCGTACACCACACGGCTCAGTAAACTTTGTGCCACTTTGTCCGATACGGGAACCGCAGACTCATCTTTTTGCTCATAACGAATTGGAGCAACTCGAACTTGGTCACCAATATTGAGTTTGGTTTCCGCTTTGACGCGTTTTTTATTGACGCGAACTTGGCTTTCACGAATCAGACGATAAATGCGACTTTTAGGCACACCTTTCAGACGACTAAACAGGAAATTATCAATACGTTGACCCGCCTGATGCTCGTCCACTTCAAACCAGGTGACGCTTTGCCATTCTTGCGTAGAATTCATACAGTTACTGTGACCTAAAAAAATACTAAAATTGATTAAAAATTGATCATTTAAGCTATACTTTTCGCAAGAAACATAAGCTTAGCCCATAGGCAGATGATGCAAGGTTTGATATAGTCAGCGCACGGAAACCACCGTAACTGAGTAAAAGTTGATTCATTTCAGTATTTACTGTCATTGAACTTTCAAGCAATTACTCATTTAGCTCGGAAAGGTCCCAAAAGAATTATGCCGACGCCGAAGGCTTATTATATCGGCAAAACTGCAAACTGTTGCGTTTAATTGTGCCGTAGGTACATAAAACAGTTTGCCCCAAAAAAATATGTGCCAACCAAGGTTGGTTTTTAAACGTAAACTGATACACATCAGACCAGTCGCTCCCTGGAAATCGTGTTCAGGCCACAACGTTTGATGCATTGGATCTGCACAGTTTGTAAAGGTACGATGATAATTCCGTATCAAGACGCTCTATCAGATATGAATGGATGCTCTTCGAGCAATGTGACAGTGAAAGTTACTCACATCCAATGCACCGTTTGTCCGCCAGTGAAACGCGTTCAGGTGACTTTAATCATTTAAAAGATTGAAGCCGTATTGCCATCATCAATACGTGAATCAAAAACCGTTGCCCGCCCAAAGAAGGTCGGTACACATGCACAGATGATGTTTTTCGATCTGTGCAACTTGATCCATGCTATCTGATGCTCGCTACGAGTCAGGCGATGTTCTTCTGTGTATCACTATTAGGTGTTACACCCATGAAACGTATGTTGATTAATGCAACACATGCCGAAGAAATTCGCGTTGCACTTGTCACTGGTCAGCGTCTTTACGATTTTGACTTAGAGAATCGTACCCGTGAACAAAAAAAATCGAATATCTATAAAGGTCATGTGACTCGCGTAGAGCCGTCTTTAGAAGCTGTATTTGTTGAATACGGTGCAGGTCGTCAAGGTTTCTTGTCGATGCGCGAAATAGCTAATTCTTATTACAAAGCAGATCCTCGCCAAACTTCAAACATCCGAGAATTGATCACTGAAGGCACTGAGCTTTTGGTTCAAGTGGAAAAAGAAGAACGTGGTAATAAAGGTGCTGCCCTTTCTACATTTATCTCTCTTGCTGGTCGTTATTTGGTCTTGATGCCAAACAACCCGAAAGGTGGCGGTATTAGCCGTCAAATTTCAGGTTCAGTTCGTGAAGAGTTGAAAGAAATGTTGGCGTCTTTAAATGTCCCTCGTGGCATGAGCGTGATTGTACGTACTGCAGGTATTGGTCGTTCTCAAGAAGAACTCCAACTTGACCTTCAACACTTGCTGGACCTTTGGGCACAAATCCAGAGCACTGCAAGTTCTGGTCCATCACCAATGTTGGTTCACCAAGAAGCCGGTGTGGTTACACGTGCGATCCGTGACTATTTACGTGATGATGTTGCTGAAATTTTAATTGACTCTGAGCAAGCGTATAACGAAGCCTATAACTTTGTTAAAGCGGTGATGCCACGTCAAATCGACAAATTAAAAACCTATACGTTAAATGAACCGTTATTTGCTCATTTTGGTATCGAAAGTCAAATCCAAACTGCCTATGAACGTGAAGTAAAACTTCCTTCTGGTGGTTCAATTGTGATTGACCAAACTGAAGCACTGGTTTCAATTGATATTAACTCTGCAAAATCAACACGTGGTAGCGACGTAGAAGATACAGCACTCAATACCAACCTTGAAGCTGCTGAAGAAATCGCTCGCCAATTACGTTTACGTGATATCGGTGGTTTGGTTGTGATCGACTTCATCGACATGACCAAAGACCGTAACCAACGTATGGTTGAAGCTAAACTTCGTGAAGCAACACAAAGTGACCGTGCACGTATCCAATTCGGTCAACTGTCACGCTTTGGTTTGATGGAAATGAGCCGTCAACGCTTACGTCCATCGCTTGAAGAAGCCACTGGTTATGTGTGCCCACGCTGTCATGGCACAGGTATGGTACGTGACCTACGTTCTTTATCACTTTCAATTATGCGTAAAGTGGAAGAAATTGCGCTACGCGAACGTCATGGTGAAGTTCAAGTTGAAGTGCCTGTTGAAATTGCTGCATTCTTATTGAATGAAAAGCGTCACAGCCTTGTATATCTTGAACAAACTTCAAATGTTCGTGTGACTGTACTTCCACACCCTCACCTAGAAACACCACATTACGAAATTTCGTATAACCCTGAAGGTTTTGCACCTACAAGCTATGAACGCACTGAAGCGACACGTTCTAGCGAAAAAGAATTGGGTTACGAAGCATCTGAGTGGCACTTAGGTGAAGAACAGGCCGCTGCTGCTCAGCAACAAGCACCTGTACAACAACAAGAAAAAGGCCACAAAAAGAATAAGCAACAACCCGTTGCTGCTCAACAAGCACCTGCACAAGTTGCCGCTCCTGCAGCATCATCTAGTCCATGTGCATGGTTAGAAAACTTATTTGTTCAAAAACAAGCTGCAACCGTTGACCAGTCGCGTACTGCAAACAATGCCGCTGCTGCAATTGAACAAATGGTAAATAGCGGTGCTGCAAGCCGTGGCCAGTTTGGTCAAATTACCCCTGCATCGGCAGCGCCTGTTGTTGTCGTAGACAATAATGCTTACCTTGCGCCTTCTTCTGTTGTGCACAAACAAGAACGTGACAGCCATTCAGAAAAAGCTGACCGTGAAGAAAAACGTCACAACAAAAAGCGTACTAAGCATAAAGAACCACGTGAACAAGAAGCTCAACCGCATCAAGTTCATGAAGAAGTGTTACAATCTTCACGTCAAGATCGTCAAGAGCAGCGCAATAACGAAGCACGTCAAAACGAACGCCAAGAGCAACGTTCTGAACGTCAAGAACCGCGCCAAGACAACCGTCAAGACCAACGTGAAAACCGTCGTAACTCACGCCGTCAACATAACAATGAACAAGTACAGCACGATGTTCAAAACAATGAACAACCGCAGTCTGTTCCACGTCGTGACCGCAACAACCAACAACGTCCAAATCGCCCAAATCGCCACCGCGATCAAAGCGTATTGAACGAGCAAGTGATTGCTCAGGAAGTTGCAACTGAGCAACAATCTGAAAACCGCAATCAACGTCAACCTAAAGTTGAAGTTGTTGATGCACCACGTCAAGACGTGATACCAACAGCACTTGTAGTAAATGTTGATCAAGCTCAAAGCGAAATCGTAGCGCTAAATACTGCCCCAGCAGTTGAAAAACCTGTAGAAACCCCAGTAGTCCAAAAAGCCGCTGTCGTTGAAGCAGAAAAAGTGGAAAAACCTGCGACTGAAACAAAAGAAGTAGGACATAAACCACAGCATGCTCAGCAAAAACCGTCTCGTGCAAGCAATGACCCACGTCAACGCCGCCGCGAACAACGTGCAGCTCGCGCTCAACAAGCACAGGCTACGAAAATTTCGCCATCTCAAGTGCCGACACTGAGTCAATACACTGTAAGCAGCTTGATTAAGCATGTATACGGTGAAGACTGCTCAGTACTGATTGAGCAATTTGGCTTAATTCCAACATTCAACCGTGCATTGCAAAAATTCACGGAAGAATATGCCGCGACTTTGACTGCACCTGCAGCTGAAGCAGCTGTAGAGAAAAAGCCTGTCACTCGTGATGTTCAAGTTGCAAAAGCTGCACCTGAAGCTGAACCAGCGCCAATGTTGGATTTGACACCACCAAAGCCTGTGTCAGATAAACGTGTTGCTAATGACCCACGTGAGCGTCGTCGCCTTGCTAAACTTGCCGCTGAACAAGCGAAACAAGACCAAGCAAAAGCACATGCTGAGGTGGAAGCTACGCCTGTCGCAGACACTGCTGTTGAGGCGCCTGTAGTTGCAGAAGCTAAAGCTGCTACAGTTGAAGTCAATGTATCCGACGTTGCAGTTCAAACTGAAGCACCTGTGCCCGCTCAAGCTGAAGTACCGACACCCGTTCAAGCTGAACTGGATGTGAGTGCGCAGCCTGAAAAGACGGAAGAAGTGTCTGAAGCTCCTACTAAACCAGTAGAAGAAAAAGCTCAAGCCGTTGAAACGGAAAAGAAAGTTGAGGGTCCTGTAGACGAAAACTCGGCCGCTGAAGGTGAAAAACCTGCACGCCCTCGTCGTCCTCGCGGTCGTCCACCGAAAAAAGCAAACACCGCAACTGAGCAGTAATTTGCTATTTTGCAGGTGAATAAAAAAATCCAGTCATTTCGGTGACTGGTTTTTTTTTGATACTTTTGTCAAATTAGGTTGATTGCACTAGATCGAAACGATTAAAAGACAATTGTAGAATTTGCTGCAAATTTCATTGCAAAGAAATAGACCGTATCGGATTACGAAAAATAAATAGGATTCACATGAGCCAAACTACACAACACGACCTTATTGGGATTGCTGATGTTGCAGCAAAAATTCCCGCGTTCATTAGCAAAGTACCCAACCTGTTGAGTGGTCTAAAGCAAGCCTATTTACGTACCCCAAATACTTCCGCAGGCTTAGGAATTGCATTTGAAAAAGCCGTAAAGCGTAATCCTAAAGGTTATGCGCTTTATTTTGAAGAGCAAAAATATACCTATAACGAACTCAATGAATGGGCCAATCAAATTGGTCACTATTACCTTGCACTCGGTGCAAAAAAAGGTGATGTGATTGCGGTGATGATCGAAAACCGATCTGAACTCGTTGCAACCATCGTGGCTTTAGCCAAAATTGGCGTCACCAGTGCCTTGGTCAACACCTCACAAGTCGGCAAAGTCCTGACACACAGCATCAACTTAGTAAACCCAATTGCGGTAATTGTGGGCGAAGAATGCCGTCAAGCCGTAGAAGAGATTCGTGGTGATCTCAGTGTAGCTGCAGATCGTTTACATTGGTTCGCAGATCAAGCCACTCGTGTAGATGCCGGTCAAGCACCGAAAGGCTTCTTAAACCTTGCAGAAGCGATTGATGAATTTCCAAAGTTCAACACACCCACCACTGCAAGTGTAAAAGGCAAAGACGGCCTATTTTATATCTACACCTCTGGGACAACAGGCTTACCTAAAGCGGTGATTTTCACCAACAGCCGTTGGACTTTGGCTTATGGAACATATGGTCACGTCCTTAATCTGAATAAAGATGATGTGATGTATGTGACCTTACCGCTCTACCATGCTACAGGTACTGTGGTTTGTTGGTGTGGGGTGATTGCCGGTAGCGCCACCCTTGCCCTGCGTCGCAAGTTTTCAACTTCTTCATTTTGGAAAGATGTACAAAAATTTGATGCGTCAGCCATTGGCTATGTGGGTGAGCTTTGCCGCTACTTGATGGATGCCCCACATTCAGACCTTGAAAAAGGCCATCGTGTGAAAAAAATGATTGGTAACGGCATGCGACCAAACATTTGGGATAAGTTTAAAGAACGCTTTGGGGTTGAGGAAGTCCTTGAACTCTATGCGTCAAGTGAAGGCAACGTCGGCTTTAGTAATGTGTTTAACTTCGACAATACCGTTGGTTTTTCACCAACGCCTTATGCGATTATTCAGTTTGATAAAGGAAAAAATGAAGCTGTACATGATGCTAAAGGTCGCTGCATTAAAGTGAAAAAAGGCGAAGTCGGCTTACTCATCGGTAAAATTACCCGTCGCTCACCTTTCGATGGCTATACCGACACGGAAAAAAACAAATCCGTCATTATGAAAGATGTATTCAAACATGGTGACTCATACTTCAACACAGGTGACTTGGTTCGTGACATTGGCTTCCGTCATGCACAATTTGTCGACCGTCTAGGCGATACTTTCCGCTGGAAAGGTGAAAACGTTTCAACCACTGAAGTTGAAAACATGGTGAGTGAGTACGATAAAATTGCTGAAGCTGTGGTTTATGGCGTAGAAATTCCAGATACCAATGGCCGTGCAGGTATGGCTGCCATTACACTGACTGATGGTGCCGAACTCAACGAACAAGATTGTAGTGAAATGGTTCTACAATTTAAAAAATGCTTACCCGCTTATGCTGTGCCGGTATTTTTACGTGTACAGAAAAAAGTCGAAACCACAGGTACGTTTAAATACCAAAAAAATAAGCTGAAAGAACAAGCCTTTGATCCTAAGCAAACTGATGAACGTTTATTGGTATTGCTGCCAAATGCAACTGCTTACTGTGATTTAACTCCTGAAATTTATGCCAATATTCAGGCATATAAATACCGTTTTTAAGCAAATAGCGCTCATTTTAGCGACAGATATCCGCTAAAATGAGCTACTTTGTTGTATTTATAATCAAACACAAGCAAGTTTATGAATTTTTACTTGCGCTTGAAGCAGATCTTGCTACAATACGCACCATCAAGCGAAATGGGTCGTTAGCTCAGTTGGTAGAGCAGTAGACTTTTAATCTATTGGTCCCGCGTTCGAGTCGCGGACGACCCACCATTTCCTTCGATACCACAAGATGGGTCGTTAGCTCAGTTGGTAGAGCAGTAGACTTTTAATCTATTGGTCCCGCGTTCGAGTCGCGGACGACCCACCATCTTTCTAAAATGCCAGTTTTAGATTACAATCTTGTGCATACCCCCTAAGGGTCGTTAGCTCAGTTGGTAGAGCAGTAGACTTTTAATCTATTGGTCCCGCGTTCGAGTCGCGGACGACCCACCATTCTTTCTTAGGGCTTCTTTCTTCCGGCAGTTGAAGAAAAAGAAACCTGCAGGTTCCGACCAAGACAAACCATCACCATTATTGGTTTTGATTCGCCATTCTCGAAATTTTGCTATAGCGATGTTGCGAAGTATCATTCTTGTCTTGCTAGATGAAGTATTTGACCTGAAAAATTTTAGATAACAAATATTCCCTAGTATTCAAAACTACGCGCTTCGTTTATCTTGCTAAAATTTTAAAAATGCTCTTTTAAAATTTTCTCAGGGTTGTTAGCTCAGTTGGTAGAGCAGTAGACTCTTAATCTATTGGTCGTGGGTTCGAACCCCACACAACCCACCAATTCTGTTTTGTCTTAACTATATCGTATTAATAATTCAATTTTTTATAAGCTAGTTGCATTCGATTAGCCAATGTCTGCGAATTTCACGCCGACACTCAAACGCAATTTATAATTTTATTTACTTCATTCGCAGTATTTAATTTGGGTCTTTCACCAAGGTATAGGCATGTTGAGGCTGAGGATAGCCTTTAGAAAATAATTCCTGATTTCGGTCGACTTCACCTTGACGAATTTTGTCTAAATCCATGGTGATTTTATTTTCATTAATCACATGATAATAGAAATTCACGCCTTCTTTTCGATGAACCACCAGCTCGGTATGTGCTTCATTAACACTCCACGTATCCTTACGGTATTTCACATTAATGCCTGGCGTATTGGTTTTTTCAGCAAACACTTTACCAATTTGAATAATACTGCGGTGTACCGTGCCATCTGGCAATAAGTTAAGAATGAACTCCGCATCGCCTTCTGGGCATGGAATAAAACTGTCATCGCATTTTACTTTGGCATGAAAACGTCCAATAAAAATTTTGGCATGCTCAGGAACAGGAGCTGACTTTATTTCATCGTCATTCGGCAATGTCGCCTGCCCTGCCACTTGGGTTAATTTTTTTCCATGATCTTGCTTCGCTTGAACTTCCGATGCGACAGTTGATGCCGAACTTTCACCCTTATCCGCTGCGGGTTGAGGCGTTGGACTACAACCAATAAAAGAGAGGCTGAACACTCCTGCAAATACTGAAAGATATGCAAATTTCATCAAAAAAGGTGAAGCCGATGTTTTCATATAATGTGCCAAGACCAATCATTCATTGGTTTTTTCAGTTCTTGCTGACTTAATATTGTAATCAAATAATCAACGCTGTATACATATATTTGCGATATATGTTATATCATATCTCATTGTTATCGTTGATATTTAATTAACACTCAAGCTATTTTAAAGGCAAACTAATCAAACCAATTCTTCAAATTACATAACTTTACTTAATTTTTTTTCTGCACCCTTTAAATCGCAAAGCTTGTCACCATTTCTATAATATGAATTTGGAAATATTCAAATTTATTCTTTTTTTTGAAGGAGACCTGAATGGCCAATGTTGGTTTATATCGCTCAAACCGCTCTAACATGATTGCTGGTGTGATGGGGGGTATTGCTGAACGTTTTGGTTGGAACGCAAATTTACTGCGTATTATTTTTATCTTTGTATCATGCTTAAGCGCAGCCTTTCCCGGTATTTTGGTGTACTTGGTTTTATGGTTAGTCATGCCTAAAGCACAAGATAACTTTTTCCGTACCAATGGCTATTCAGACCCTATTCGTACTGTGAATGATGACAGACGTTAAAATCCTTTGACCCAGTTTGGTCGCTACGGTTTCTCCCCCAAGATTCCGTAGCTTTTTTTTGCCTATATATTGGCAAAGCCATATTTAAGTCTGATGAATTTAAATCAAAGTTTAAGGCTTAAGATTTTGTTTGCTGATTTAGCTGTTGATATAAGGCGGCAATCATATCGGCACGGCTAATCATTCCCACCAACCGTTTTTGCTCAACAACTGGAATATAATTAAAAGATCTTTCCACAAAATATGGCACCAAGTCTTCAATCGGCTGATCCGGCTGCACGGTCACCACTTTGGGATTCATAATTTGATAAACGTGATTTTCCCAACTGGCTTTGGGGTCTGCGGCACGTTTAAACCATTCCACTACATCATATAAAGCCAAATTTCCCACCAAGCGATCTAAATCACTCACCACAGGCAAACTCATCAAATTGACTTGTTTAAACTTTTCCAATGCTGACTGAATATCATCTTCTGCACGCAGGGTAATCACTTGCTGACTCATGATGTCACGACAATGAAACTGGCTTAGGCCACGACGACTGGCTAATTGCTGTGCTTCTAAAATAATTTTTTGTAAGTCATATTCACTAATATCAAGCAACTGACTTTGCTGTTCTAAGACTTGCTGAATATCCGCTGGCTGAATCGACACTTTTTGTGTCGGTGTTGGATCTGTCGTCCGAGTATTGACTTGTGCTTTTTGTGGATACTGCTTGCCTAGTAATCGGTTATAAATGATAGCAACCACCATCAAGAGGACCGAATTTAAAAGGACTGGATAAAAAAGAAAGGCATAGCCTAAATCATGGACTGCCTCTCCGCCCAATACCGCTGTAATCGCCACGGCTCCACTTGGTGGATGCAATGAGTCTGTGGTCATCATTAAGATAATCGCTAATGCAACCGCGATACTAAATGCTTCGGTTAAATTAGGAATAAACATCGCACACGTCACACCAATCAAGGCCGCAAGACTATTACCGACTACCATATTCCACGGCTGTGCCAATGGGCTGGCAGGTACAGCAAAGAGCAGTACGGACGATGCGCCCATCGGGGCGATATACCACGCATTTAAGTCATCTAGCGCCAGCCAACTGATCAGCGAAGAAATACTCAGGCCCAGCAAAGCACCTACCCCACACAGGATGCGGTCTTTTAAAGGCAGAACTTTAAAGTTGGGTTTAAGCGTATTGAGCCAAGCTGATTTTGCGTGAAACACGAGATACCTTGTTTGTTGTTTTGCGAGATGTGGCAATTATAAAGCCATGCAAGCAATAAGATGTATTCAACTTACATCTTTATCTTATAAATTTTACTTTTGATTCTTTTGAATGATGTATACGCCGCTTACTTGCGTAGTTTTATCCCAAGAAATGAGCCTAAAATTCTCATTATATGTTACTGATAATTAAAATAAAAAATCTATCAGCGCTCACATCTGTACTCACTAAAACAAAGGAACATTTAGGCGGTCAGCTTATTCATCTTGATCAATTAAATCTTCACTGCCATAAATAATTTTCTGAGCTGTTTCATCATACACAATAGGAAACCATTCATAATAAGCCGAAGGGATTCGTTCAACTCGAATACGTCCAATCACATAATTATGCCCACCCAATAAATCAACAGTGAATCGAGCTGGACGAGCGATAACTAGCTGTGAATTATGATCAATGACGAGCTCAGTTTTTCCCTGTTCTACCGCGGTGGTAAACCGTCCGTGAATAGGTGAGTCAAAAGCCATTCCTCGTGTGACTTTTCGCGTCCCCTGCTGACCATTGACCTCAAGCAAAAGACCTTCGCTCATTTGATACTTTGAGCTGACCACTAACTGCTGTTTAATCAAATTCTTACATTCCGCGTTGCAAGAATTTGTAATAGTCGCAATTTTTGAAGCGTGAAGTGATGAATCTGAATACAAAGCTACAGGCGTCGTACTACAGGCAGATAGCACCATACTTATCACAATAAAAGACTTCTTAAACATTGTTATCGCTCATCATTCAATTTATTCATCCACTTTATGCCACAAGTAACTTCGTTTTTATTCTGTACAATAGGAAAATATAAAATTCTGCGCATCATTAAAACATCAAAGCTTGATTCAAGAATGATTAACCCTTTGCCACACACCCCCAAAATCCTTATAATTGAGCACAATTTTTATCTAATTTTAAGTGGATGACCATGAGTCGCGCCATATCGCATATTGATACCTTCCAAGGCTTAATTCTTGCCTTACAAAACTACTGGGCTGAACAAGGCTGCGTCATTCTTCAACCTTACGATATGGAAATGGGTGCAGGTACTTTCCACACTGCAACTTTCCTACGTGCTTTAGGCCCTGAAACTTGGAACGCTGCTTATGTTCAGCCTTCTCGTCGTCCTAAAGATGGCCGTTATGGTGAGAACCCAAACCGCCTACAACACTACTACCAATTCCAAGTCGTATTGAAACCAAACCCAGACAACATCCAACAGTTGTACTTAGATTCATTAAAAGCCATTGGTATTGATACCCTTGTTCACGACATTCGTTTCGTGGAAGACAACTGGGAATCTCCAACACTGGGTGCTTGGGGCTTAGGTTGGGAAGTTTGGTTAAACGGTATGGAAGTGACTCAGTTCACTTACTTCCAACAAGTCGGTGGTGTTGAGTGCTACCCTGTGACAGGTGAAATCACTTACGGTCTAGAACGTCTAGCGATGTACCTCCAAGGTGTAGACTCTGTTTACGATTTGGTTTGGACTAAAGGTCAGTTTGGTACAGTGACTTATGGCGACGTGTTCCACCAAAACGAAGTTGAACAATCAACCTATAACTTTGAATATGCCAACGTTGAAAAAATGTTTGAATTATTCGACTTCTATGAAGCTGAAGCGACTCGTTTAATGGAAGCTGAACTTCCACTGCCTGCCTATGAACAAGTGATTAAAGCATCGCATAGCTTTAACTTACTTGATGCACGTGGCGCAATTTCAGTAACTGAACGTCAACGTTATATTTTACGTGTACGTACATTGGCTCGTGCTATTGCACAGAGCTATGTCGCTGCGCGTGCGAAGCTTGGCTTCCCGATGGCAGAACCTGCTTTACGTGACGAAGTATTAGCTCAGTTAAAAGCACAAGTTGAAGCGGAAGCAAAAGTAGAATCTAAGGAGAGCAAATAATGTCTAAACATACAGTATTGTTCGAATTAGGCTGCGAAGAACTTCCACCAAAAAGCTTAAAAAAATTACGTGATGCGCTTCATGCAGAAACGGTAAAAGGTTTAAAAGACGCAGGTCTTGCATTTGATGCGATTGAAGCTTATGCAGCACCACGTCGCCTTGCATTGAAAATTGTCAATGTAGACGGTGCACAAGCAGACACACAAAAACGTTTTGATGGCCCTGCTAAACAAGCAGCGTTTGATGCCGAAGGCAAACCAACTAAAGCGCTTGAAGGCTTTATGCGTGGTCAAGGCATCACTGTTGATCAAGTATCGACTTTCCAAGCCGGTAAAGTTGAAAAAGTGTGCTACTTAAAAGACGTGAAAGGTCAAAGCCTTGATGTTTTACTTCCACAAATTTTACAACACGCTTTAGATAACCTCCCTATCGCAAAACGCATGCGTTCTGCTGCAAGCCGTACTGAGTTTGTACGTCCTGTAAAATGGGTTGTGTTGTTGAAAGACAGCGATGTGATTGATGCAACCATTCAAGATCACCAAGCAGGCAACGTGACTTATGGTCACCGTTTCCATGCGCCTGAAGCAATCACACTTGCAAATGCCGATGCTTATCTTGATGCCCTGCGTACTGCAAAAGTGATTGCAAACTTTGAAGAGCGCCAAGCCATCATCGACCAACAAGTCAAAGCTTTAGCTGATGAAGTAAATGCCATTGCGATTGTCCCTGCGGACTTACGTGACGAAGTAACAGCATTGGTTGAATGGCCTGTTGCGCTGCGTGCAAGCTTTGAAGAACGCTTCCTTGCAGTGCCTCAAGAAGCACTCATCACGACGATGCAGGACAACCAAAAGTATTTCTGCTTAGTGAATAGCGACAATAAACTTCAACCTTACTTCATTACCGTGTCAAATATTGAGTCGAAAGATCCGTCTCAAATTATTGAAGGGAATGAAAAAGTTGTACGTCCGCGTTTGTCAGATGCTGAATTCTTCTTCCTGCAAGATCAAAAGCAGCCGCTTGCGTCTCGTAAAGAGAAATTGGCAAACATGGTGTTCCAAGCAGAATTGGGTACGCTTTGGAACAAATCTGAACGTATTGCCAAGCTGGCTGTGGCGCTTGCGCCGATTACTGGCGCAAACCCAGCTGATGCAGAAAAAGCTGCACTCCTTGCAAAATGCGACTTAACTTCTGAACTTGTGGGTGAGTTCCCTGAGCTTCAAGGTATTGCGGGTACTTACTACGCACGTATTGAAGGCGAAAATGATGAAGTTGCTGAATCTTTAGGTGAACAATACTTACCTAAATTTGCTGGTGACGTTTTACCAAAAACCAAGACCGGTACAACGCTCGCGCTTGCAGACCGTTTAGATACGCTCACAGGTATTTTTGGTATTGGTCAAGCGCCGACAGGTTCGAAGGATCCGTTTGCACTGCGCCGTTCTGCAATTGGTATCTTGCGTCTTGTGACTGAAAATGATTTAGATGTTTCGATTGAAGATCTAATCAAACTTGCACTTGCTGCTTATGGCGATGTATTGAAAGATCACGATAAGACTTTAGCGGATGCTGTTGCATTCCTTGAAGGTCGTTACCGTGCTAAATACGAAGACCAAGGCGTGGCTGTAGATGTGATTCAAGCGGTTCAAGCACTTTCTCCAAAATCGCCACTTGATTTTGATAAACGTGTAAATGCGGTAAATCATTTCCGTGACCTCCCTGAAGCTGCTGCACTTGCCGCTGCCAACAAGCGTGTTGCAAACATTCTTGCGAAAGAAGCTGCACCTGAAGGAAATGTCGTTGAAGCAAATCTAGTTGAAGATGCTGAAAAAGCATTGTTCGCTGAACTTGCGAAAATCACACCTGTGGTTGAGCCATTATTTGCTGCGAAGGACTACACTGCTGCATTGTCTGCACTTGCTGCACTTCGTGCGCCAGTCGATGCGTTCTTTGACGGTGTGATGGTGATGGCAGATGATGCTGACTTAAAAGCGAACCGTTTACGTATGCTTGCACAGCTTCGTGACTTGTTTACGAAAGTGGCTGATATTTCAGTGTTACAGCACTAAGTTTAAGCATTAATTAAAAACTCGCTTTAAAGCGGGTTTTTTTATGCCGTTTGAAATCTAGGTAAAATCCTGTTAGAAATAGCGGGATTTTTTGATAAGAACAATATATGAAAAGTATTACAGTCAATCATCCTTACCGCCCAGATCTCTATCTTTTTATCTTACATACAGTATTGATGGCATGCAGCTTTTACCTTTGGAAGGTTTATCCATACATTCCAAACAAGCCAGATATGGGTGCTTTATTCTTTTTGATTATTTCTGTTTTGGGTGGATTTATTGGAATCGTCATCCTTGCGGTGACTTTGCCAAGATTAGACCGCACTGTGCGTTACTTAACGCTTTCAAAATTTGTTTTAAGTTTGGTGTATTGGTTGTCGAGCACAACCATTTTCGTTTTATTGGGCAGTACTAAATTTATATTCAATAATCCCCTCGTGCTATTTGTCTTCGTTTTTCTATTTTTTAGCAGCCTGTATTTTTCAGTAATTCGTGTTGCAGATATGCGTAAGAAAGATTGGCTCATTATCGGTGGAGTATTGGGTGGCCTTGTGTTGTTGTTCTTTTTGCCAAAACTTTAATCGCTAAATAAACCAGCTAAGGCCTCATGGGTTATTTAGAATAACGTCCTGATAATTCAATGAGACGGTTTGAAATACGAGATCAATCACCAAGCTAAATCACTTCTTAATACATCAATGTGAAAAAGATCTGCTGTTGCACTCAATATCTCGTTTTAAATAAAGTTGAATAAGACTTGAGCAAATAAATCTCGGCATGCTAAAAATAACTCAACCTGAATAAAATGAAATACCTATGATGAATAAAAAATTACTTAGCTTTGGATTATTGATCCTATCTATTTCTTCTGCAAATGCTGGAACGGAAATGACTCATTCTCAAATCATCATTTCTTCACCTGATACCGTTGCAAGTTATGATTGCGCAGGACGCTCAGTGAATATTCCTGCTCCAGATAGCCGTATTACTCTAAAAGGCAGTTGCCCGATGATTACGGTTGCAGGTCCAAATACAACGGTCTATGTAGAATCAGTCAATAAAATCAATATTTATGGACCAAATTCGAAAGTGTATTATCAAAAAAGCACCCATCCATCACGCCAAGTCAGCATCAATGCCGTTGGTCCAGGAAGTGCAGCCTATAAACGTTAAATATTAAGTGAATGAAGTTGAATTTAGGCTTAAGACTTAAATCTATAGCCAATAATTCACCAATTCCCTATACTCAATCCAACAACACTCAACAAGAATGAAACTTATGAAATTGAAAGCATTCCTTTTGACTGGTCTTGCGGGTCTAACACTTTCTGCATGTACATCTGCACCAACGATTCCACAACTTGAAACAGGTGTATTACAAGAGGTTCAAAACATTGATGTCTACCCAGATACCACAGATAACAAAGCAAAACTGACTAAATTTGTAGATAAATGCGTGATTGAATTTACAGGCAATTTAGAAGAAGCAAAATCTGTTGAACAATGGTCATTTAAAGGCTTAACCCTAATTTCAGGTGGTACAGCAACCTTTGCCAAAGATGGTACAAGTTCAGCGCACAATTTTGATTTAAATGCGGCGGATGTACAGAAAAACTTCCTTGCATTACGCGGTCATTTTGCAAAAGATGCGCTTACACAATGTGAATAAATAATAAAAACCATATCTCCAAAATGGAGGTATGGTTTCATTTTTCGTTTAATCTTGAATCATAATCAGTTCAAACCCATAATTTTTAATCATGAAAATCGTAACTAGAACCACACCACAGCAACGCTCAAAACACATATAAGCCACTGTATTTTCATAAAATTACAATAATGCATTAACTTAACCATGTTTCCACACTTCAAACTTCCGCGTATCTGAGCTGTTATTGCATTGTGTGACTTATCGCACAAAACCACTTTTTGCTTTTTTTTACTCTTAAGATGTCCTCTGCTCCAAAAGCGCAAATACTGAGTGCAACAGCAGCGTTCAATAAAAGAGGACAATTGCAAAGATGAAACCTTTATTTAAAACAACACTGATCACCGCAGCATTATTCACAACCACTCCACTATTTGCGAACACCGCAGTAGAAGCCAATGCGAAAGTTGAAACACATCAACCGTCTGTACTGCAAAATCTAAAACAAGACATTAATCAGTCTGCTCATACAGCGGGTGACAAAATTGAAAAAGGTGTCGATAAGACCAAAACATTCACCCAAGAAAAATGGCAAGACACCAAAGAATTCAGTGCTGACAAAAAGCAAAATGCAAAAAATAAATGGGCTGAGCTAAAACAGTCTAAAGATGAAAAGTCGGATGCAGCGAAAGCCAAGATCGATGCTAAGGCTGAGCAAAACAAAGCCAAGCTTGATGAGCGCAAAGCACAGCTCGATGAAAAAGCTGCAAAAGACAAAGCAAAACTTGATGAACGTAAAAGCAATGTCGACAACAAAGTTGATCAAACCAAGAGCTATTTAGGTGAAAAAGCTCAGGAAGGTCGCCAATTTGCCAGTGAAAAATGGCAACAAACCAAAGCGAATTTCCAAAAAGGTCAAGAAGCCAATGTGAGTGGCAGTAGCAATGTACAGTTGCAAACGCCTGTCGCACAAGCTGAAGTCCATAGCTCACATGAAGCCAGCTTAGGTGCTCACAAATAAGTAAACTGGCTTTCATACCCTCTCCTCCAGAGAGTAGGCTCACCCTTCGGTGGGCCTTTTTTACCTTATGCAAAATACAAACGTGTACAAAGCTGTCATTTGCTGTATTGATTTTGCTAAGGCAAGTTTTTTTCGCTGCAATTTTTCCTATAATGCGTTAAAACCATTCATCAGATAGAAAATCTATAAAACTCAGAGGTGAAGCTGTGAAGATTTCATTAAAAGCAACGTTATGCCTAAGCTTAATATTCACGACACCCATGCTTTGGGCACAAGAAAACACGGCAGCGCAAAGTACTGAGCAACAAGCGAAAAAACCTGTGAGCCCTTATGGCGATAATCCAAATTTATTGCATGTGTGGGCCTATAAAGCCCAAGAAGGCGTGGTCGGTGCTGCTAAAAATATTGGTGAAATGACTGAACGTGGAATTTCTAAAATTAAGCCTTCGGTCAACCAAGCTTGGGACAATACGAAAACTGCTACTCAAAATACAGTACAACAGGTTGATCAGGGCGCAAAGCAAGCTACTCAAAACGTTAATGAGAAATTGAAGCAAACCCGTGAAAATATCACAGGCAAAACCAGCCAACCTGCGCCCATTAGCCAACAGTCGTTGAGTGAACCGTCTTCAGGCAATACAATCAATACGGCTCCGAGCAACAATGCGGGGCAAAATAACAATCAATATCCACAAAGTAGCTATCCATCGAGTTCAACGTCTACGACCTATCCAGTGACTGATTTATAATTTAGCACCACATTTAAAAGCTCAACTTTGGTTGGGCTTTTTTAAAACCAAAATTAAATACTTTTGGTCTTTGGCCTATGCCTATAAAAACAATGAATTAATGAGAAAAAAATGCGAATTTTATTTGGTATCTTGCTTGGCATTCTGCT
Source organism: Acinetobacter sp. YH12098 (assembly GCF_013419235.1). Classification (NCBI taxonomy): domain Bacteria; kingdom Pseudomonadati; phylum Pseudomonadota; class Gammaproteobacteria; order Moraxellales; family Moraxellaceae; genus Acinetobacter; species Acinetobacter sp. YH12098. Next base: position 14,513 of record NZ_VPAO01000007.1, on the reverse strand, counting down.
CTGTGTTGGCTCTATGATTGGCTTACAACGTTTTCCACAATTGTTGAAAAGTTATCCACAGTTGCAAACTATTTTTCCCCAATTGTACGATTCATACCAATATAATCATGATGCCGAAGGTAAATTATTACAAACCTTAGAGATGCTAGATGACGAAGAATACAAATCGACTGAAGGCAATGAAGCGACGTTGTATCAACTCGATGATCAATGCAAAATTAATCTTTATCTTTTTGGAGAATCCAATCAATCCCTAACAAGTTATTATTTTCACAATGATCAGATTTTACGTGCCTATGAGACAAATTTGATCTACCCAAATGGTGGCTTTAATCCTGTACCCAATACCAAAGAGCCTTTTAAACTCGAAAAAAGTTATTTACGAATCATGATGCCAAACAGTATCAAGACTGAACTTGAATTTGAGCGGATCAAAAATCATTTCAATGCTAAATTTTTGAAAAAATGCTGAAATTTAACTATTAAATTAAGCATTAATGCATTAATGCATTAAGCAATAGGCTTGAGATATCGCCTACGTACAAACGATGTTGTACAGATTTGAATAAGCATCAACAGGCAAAATGGATAGTCAACCCAGACTGATAAATGATCAATATGAGCAACCTCTCCAAAGACAGAAAAATAGACCTGTCCCACAATAATAGGCGCCACAATAAGCCATAGCTCCCAGTACCAATAGCGATTTAAAAAATCAATAAGCGCCAAGACGAAATGCGCAATAAAAAATACCGAAACCAGCACAACTTGTAAGGTCGGCATGAATTTATGAACTTCAAAATCAGGATTCTGGAATAAATAATTTTCACTGATATTCAGTACATAACTGTACCGTGCCCAAGTAATGCATGCGGTAAAGAGAATCAGCATGCAAAATATTCTTAAACTTTTTTTATTGGCAAGATCGACCTGTATAGACATCCCTATTTATATGGAGCATTGTTCAAAAATAATGTTCCTTAAACTCGATTTTAATTGACCTGTCGAATGACCATTCCCGCTTTAAAGGCTTCTACATTTTCCACCAATTGCTGCACAATGCGTTGTCGCGCATCGACGCTTCCCCATGCACTATGTGGGGTAATAATTAAATTTGGAATACTTGGGTCGAGCAGCACATTACCCTGCTTGGGTGGCTCAACCGTCAAGACATCGGTTGCTGCGCCTGCGATCGCCCCTAATTTTAATGCCTCGGCTAATGCAGTTTCATTGACAACACCACCTCGTGCACAATTGATAACAAAGGCCGATGCTTTCATTTGAGCCAAGCTTTCATGATTGAGTAAATCACGGGTTCCCTCTGTTAAAGGGCAATGCAAACTCAGAAAATCGACCTGCGCTAACATCTCAGAAAAGGCCACTCGTTCAGCCGCCATGGGGCGATTCGGTAGTCCACCAATCATAATTTTCATGCCAAAAGCTTTAGCTAAATGTGCCACGGCTTGCCCCAATTCGCCATAGCCGACAATCCCCAAAGTCTTACCAGCCAGCTCAATAATTGGAAAATCTAGTAAGCAGAACTGATCTGCTTTTTGCCAATCTCCCTGTTGGACTGCCCGATCATACTGTCGAAATGATGTCGCCAAGTTCAACATTAACATCAAGGTATGCTGTGCGACTGCAGCGGTGCCATAAGCTTGGCAATTACACACCACGATGCCTTGTTGCTGTGCGTGTACAAGGTCAACATTATTGGTGCCAGTGGCAGAAATTAAGATCAGTTTTAATTGCGGATTGAGCTGCATGTGCTCAGCATTAATGTGTACTTTATTGCTGATAATCACATCAGCCCCTTGTATGCGCTGGGCAACCTCTGCAGCCGTTGTTGCGGGATAGAGTGTCAATTCATCAAACTGTGCTTCTAGTCCGCTAAAATCTAAGTCCTGTTTATCTAGAGACTGATAATCTAGAAATACCGCTTTCATGGCTGCTTCCCTTCTGGTCGATTATAAAGATTCGATTGTGGATGATTAAAACCTGTGATGCACCAAAGTGCAATCGAACAGCATATAAAAAAACCCGCTATTTCACGGGTTTATCGAGATGATGTTGCAGTGAATTTCGAATTTTGAGTATGACATAAATGGTCAGTATCGTAAGTAACAACATACTGCTGCTAAAAATCAGTATGCTTGAACTAACCCCCTGTGCATAGGCTGAACCCATGGTCAGCACTAAGATGAATAATACAGCAAGCATCTGTGTTGAATGCATACTGATACCCCTCATATTCCTTATGATGTTTTGGGCAGTAGATTGTTTTTTATACTACCTTTCTCTCATCATAATCTCTTCCTACAAATTAGCAAGCTTTGGATTTTCAAACAAATGCCTAGCTTAAATCTGTTCGGGCTGCACCACGAACTGGCAAGACGCATCGGGGTTTTCGACAAAGAAGACTTGACCAAATTCATCGCTACTCAAACGCAGTTCTTTATAGTTGAGCGTGTAATAGCCCACATATTTCTGCATTAAAATCGGATGCATACCTGTCGCCAATTCATCTTGAGCTAAGACCAGTTTCATTACCTGACGGTCATTCATCACCACCATGTAACGCTCATCTTGGACTTGTACGTATACCAGGCCTGTGCCCTTCGGCTGCAAAGGGATCAAAAACTTGTGATTCAGTGCAATCACACCGGCTGCATAGCTTTCAATTTTTTGGCTAATCACGTTAAACACTAAACCATGATCAAACTGATCGAGTAACAGGCTACGATTTTCCTGAGGTAAAAAGGTCGTGATTCCCAACTTTTGCAGATCTTGCTCACTGACTTGTTTGTTATTAAACAATACTCGTAATAAGGTCTGTTTTTGTTTGGCATCAAAAAATTGAGGGTCAAGCTGAAACGAATTGCTTTTTAAAATTTCACCCAAGGCATCACGATGGCGTGTCAGTAAATTTTCGATGACTTTTCGATAGTAGAATTTACTGTTTTTCTTAACCCGACGCATTTTTTGATAAAAATACGGCGCATCAAAAGGATGTCTCAAGAAATCATTTAACAGTTCTGAACTCGCCAATACCGCAATGGCATCATGCCCTGTAAACGGCAGATGCAACACATGCACATGCGGAATTAAAGCCTGTAGTTTTTCAAAGTGAGCGCGATCTTCTGGACAATAAGGATCATACACCACGATATATTCGCGTGTAGTCGATACATCTTCAGCAAGTACTCGCATATTGGCATGCAGATTAGGTTGAAAGAACATGCCATAGCGTGTATCGACAATGTCTTCAGGGTCTATGGAGAACTGTGGCACCATACTCACCACGCGCTGGAATCCAAATAAATTGGCATATTTAATGGCAGCATAGCCACCCATGGAACCACCATAGGCAATTCGCAGCTCAAATTGCTCTAGGATCGGCTTGATGGCTTGATACATCGGTTGCATTGACGATGCTGGAAACCACGATTTTTGTTTCGGCATCACACCGATCACATTAAAATTATATTTTTGCAAAGACTTCTCGGCATTGATGCTCAAGCCCTTGGCGCGGGTAATCAAATCACCGAAGGAGAAAATAAGCTCACGAGAACTACCGGGCTGAAAAATGACACGAATTTGATCATCTTCAAAAATGATGTGCTTTTCCATTGTGCTTTGCTCCAGTCCTTGTTGCGTCACGCTTTTCCTTCCTTGTTGCATTCAAAGTTTATCTTGTTCCGAATATGCTATTTTATAGAGGCCATACAGATTAAAAAGTGCAGAATATGACACATTCAATACATCCTGCCGCACAACAAGGCTTTAGCTCAGCAGCTGAACTCTATCAACAAGCCCGCCCTGACTACCCGATTGAAATCAGTGCATGGCTACAACAACATTTAGCTTTAGCCCCTCAAGCCCATCTGGTGGACTTAGGCTCAGGTACAGGAAAATTTCTCGAGTATATTCGTCCACTCAGTGAAAATATCACCGCAATCGAACCTGTGCATGAAATGCTGCAACAATTGCAGAAAAAACATCCGCATATTGCAACTTTATCCGCCAAAAGTGATCAGATTCCACTGCATGATCATTCTGTAGCAGCCGTATTTTGTGCTCAATCTTTTCATTGGTTTGCCACACCTGAAACCCTCAATGAAATCAGTCGTATCTTAGTCCCCAATGGTGATCTTGTATTGATTTGGAACCAACGTGATATTCAAGTCAATTGGGTCAAACAACTCGCTGATGTCTTGAGTGAACTCGAAGGTGACACACCACGTTATCATAGTGGGCAATGGCAAAAAGTGTTTGAGCAGCAGCAAGTATTCAAATTAATTGCCGAAACCACCTTTCAACAATTGCATCATGGTACAGTGGAACACGTGGTTTCTAAACGATTATTGTCCACCAGTTTTATTGCAGCGCTAAGCACGGATGAACAACAAAAACTGAAACAACAATTTGAAAATATCGTGGCTGAATCAACCCAAAAGACTGCACAGGATTTCATTGATTTTCCGTATATCACGCATGTCTACATCTTTAGAAAAACACATTAGGACACGATTATGCTCATGCCTATCTCTTTTAAAAAACTCAGTGTCATCTTCCTCATGGGTACAGTCTTAGGACTCTCTGCATGTGAAAAATCATCAAAAACGGTGGAACAAAATAGTGAAATCAGTTCCGACGATCAAATCATGAAAGAGCTAAATAGTGATCCTATTAAAAACTTTGCCAAGACCCCAGATGATCTACACGACTTAACGCTACTGACACAATATGACGAGAGCTTTAGTCAAATTAGCGATGAGATGGAAGATGAGCTGATGAAACTGCGTGAGGAAGGCAAATTCACCGATGAATTTGCCACACAGCGTAAGCGTGACAACATCCAGTCGGCGCTGAATATGCTCAAAGAACTCGAAATGAAAACTGAGCAAGGCCGTTATATTCAAGGCTTGATGTATCAGTACTGGGACAATCAATCACAAATTTATCGTGAGAAAAATCAAGCAGCCGATGGTGAGTTAAAAAATCCTAGTGATAGTGTCAAAGGTCTCGGTCAGTTTATTCATGCACAAGAACAATTGGGACATTGGCAGGAACAATATCCTGAACTACAAAAAACTCGACAGCCTTAATCTTCCAACCCTGTTGCAATCTATTCACCCAAATTCAACGTGGATGAATGAGAGAGCGATACGAGCTTATTACTTAACATCAAGGGTGCAAACCTGCCCTTGATGTGATTGCTCAATCTTGATTTTCGCTATGGTCGTTCAGCATATTGTGGTAAATCACCTGCGATATCATCCCATTCTGCTTTGGATGCGACAAAGATATGACAGGTTGGTTTCTGCGTCAGAGGTGTATCTAAGGTGCCTATACGTAAGCGGTAATAATCAGGCGTTTCAGCCTTTATACTGATGATCGGCGAACCACACTCACTACAAAAACAGCGCTGTGTGGTAGCGGTAGACGCATACTGTTTCAGAAACTGCTCACCGGCTACAATTTTAAAATCTGCTTTAGCAATCGGGGCATTGGTCGCAAATGCTGTACTATTGGCTTTGCGGCACCGAGAACAATGGCATTGCATGATCTCACCGACCGGACCATTGATCTCATAACAAACCGCTCCACACAAGCAGCTTCCGGTATATTGTTCTTGTACGCGCATAGTGGTCTTTCTTAGAAGAATTTCATCTCAAAATATCACAACTCCTCAGCAAGATTGTGACAATTTGAAGCGCTTAGTTCTGCAAAGAAACCAGATAGTTTTGAACCCCTTCACCCGCTGCACGACCGGTCGCAAGGCATGCTGTTAGCAAATAGCCTCCTGTAGGCGCATCCCAATCCAACATTTCTCCGCAGACAAATACAAAAGGATTGCTCTTCAATTGTAAGCCATCATTTAGGACTGAACGCTTCACACCACCTGCGCAGCTAATCGCCTCATCTATCGGGCGAAATCCATCAAGTTGAATATCTAAGTGCTTAATTTTCGCAGCAAGTAAGGCCGGCTCATACCATAAAGATTTATCAACCAGTTCGCGGACCAGCGCAGCTTTCGCCACATCTAAACCGGCTTTACGCCAAACATTGGTTAAAGACTGCTTCTTTGAAGGCTGTAGTTTCTTTGCCAATTGCTCAACACTTTGATCTGGCAATAAGTCCAAAGTCAGCTGCATGAGCTGAGCAGATTTCACCTGTTGACGCAGAGCTCGACCTTGTTTGTAGATTAATCCACTTTCTAGTCCATAGTGTGAAATAATGATATCGCCTTGGGTCGGCTCGGCTTGATCGACCCATGCATTGACTCGCTTTAAGGGCTGTCCAAACACAGGCTGCATGAACTTCGACCAAACGCATTCCACACCTGCATTACTGGCCTGAAAAGCTTCAATGCTCTCAGGCTGCAGCCATTTTTGCCATGCACCATCACTGCCTAAACGTGACCAAGACACAGCCCCACATGCCATAATAATCGCATCAAAACCAAGTACTTGACTTGATTCATCAACAAGGTTTTGAATCGTTAGCTGATTGGACTGCAAGTCCAAAACTTGATGTCGATAATGAAACTGCACCCCATCGAAACTGAGGCGTTTTAACCATGCTCGTAGCAAAGGCGCAGCTTTCATTTCAATAGGAAAGACCCGACCTGATGAACCAATATAGGTTTCAATACCTAGCCCCATCATCCATTGTTGAATCCATGCGGCATCCCACTGCTTAACCCATGGACTCAGCCATTCTACTTGATCATAGCGCTGTACAAACTGTTCAACAGGTTCTGCATGCGAAATATTCAGCCCCGTCTTGCCAGCCATTAAAAATTTACGGGCTGCCGATGGTTTTTGCTCATAAACATGAATGTCATAGTCAAATTGGCTAAGCACTTCCGCCGCCATCAATCCCGCAGGACCTGCCCCAATGATTGCAATACGCTGAGTCATGCCCAATTATTCCGCAGATGCTTCAGTGGGTTGCTTGCCTTGTAGCGGCTGAAAATCATCAAAACGTGTGGTGTAATCTACAGGCTTGGTAATGATTAGCTGCTGACAGAGTTCACCACGTTCAAGATATTTAATTTCAAAATGCGTGCGTGCTGAAGTCTCTGCAATGCGTTCTTTGACAAAAGGCAGCTTCCAAACATCAATTAACTGCTGCTGCGCTTCCTCAATATATTCAGGAATATTACTGGCCAAGGTAATCTGACCACCCGGCTGCAAACGCGACAATAGAAATTCAAAAAATGGCATATTTAACCAGCGCTGTGCAGGATTATGCGGTTCAGGGTTTGGATACAAAATAAAGAATTGCTGTACTTGCGCAGGATGTAAGGCATGTACTACCCAAGGCAATGCATCAGCATGAATTGGAGTTAAATTACTTTGCCCTTCAAGTTGATGCTGCTTTTGCATTGCCACAAATTTTTCACGTGTCCGCTCAACAGCAATCAATTGAAATTCAGGGTGATTGGCTGAAAACAATAATGCATGTTTACCTTTACCAGCCCCAATTTCCACACAAATCGGTGTGGAATCAATCGGCTGAAAATCACGGGGAGCTCGCATACGCTGCGCTTGAAATTGACGAATAGGCATAAACAGATCAAACTAAACAGAACGGCATAAGTCTAACAACTGCGACTGTATTTGCCTAATTGAATCATCCGTTTTTGCTGGAGTTAAGCATGCCCACCACCATGAATTGTCCACGCTGCGGCGCATTGACGACTTGGGAAAATAATGAATATCGCCCGTTTTGCTCAGATCGTTGTAAATTGATTGATCTCGGTGCATGGGCCAATGATGAATATCGTCTGCCGACACAAGATGCGCCTCAGGCCGATGGTGGCCGTGAAGAAGACCAATTCTAAGGACTCAAGTGCATAACCCTATTATTTAGGTAAATAAAAAAGGAATCCAAACGGATTCCTTTTTTTGTTAATTCAATTTTCTCTATCTTGTTGCTTAACCCGCTTTACCAGCAACGAAAGGGTTATGTTGTTTTTCATAACCAATGGTACTCATTGGACCATGCCCTGAAATAAACTGAGTATCGTCAGGTAAACTAAAGCATTCGCGTTGAATCGAGTCTAATAGCTGCTGATGATTGCCACGCGGAAAGTCAGTACGGCCGATAGAACCTTTAAATAACACATCACCCGTCCAAAGCACGGCATATTTTGCGTTATAGAACATGACATGACCCGGTGTATGCCCCGGTGCAAAACGAACTTCAAACTCTTCTGCACCCAACTTCAAGGTTTCGCCGCCTTCCAACCATTGGGTCACATGGACATTGTCAGGGATCGGGAAACCATATTTCGCAGAAACTTCCTGAATCATGTCCAACCAAAATGCATCTTCTTTATGCGGGCCGATCACCGGAACATTCCATGCTTGGGTTAATGCCCCAACCGCACCCGCATGGTCTAAATGCCCATGCGTCAGCCACAATGCTTTTACCGTTAAGCCCAAAGCCTCAACTTCCGCTTTCAGCTTTTCAGCTTCCCCACCCGCATCAATTAAAATGGCTTCTTTGGTTTCGGAATCCCAAACAATGGAACAGTTTTGTTGAAATGCCGTAACGGGCACGATTTTAACTTGCAACATAGGGCGAAAACCTCAAGGCGATGAATGGGCTAATGTTTGCTTTAAGGCATCAAGATTAGCTTGAAGTAATAAATTGAGCAATGCGACATGATCATCCCGCGCGTTTAATGCAGGAATATAACCATATTCACCACCGCCTGCAGCTTGGAAAATTTCAGCATTTTGCAGCGCCAACTCTTCTAGCGTTTCCAAACAATCCGCTGAAAATGCAGGGCTCATAACCTGTACCGATTTCACGCCTTGTTTGCCCCATGCGTCCAAAGTGGCATCAGTATAAGGTTTCACCCATTCTTGCTTACCAAAGCGCGATTGGAAACTGATTTCATATTGATCTTCAGTTAAACCAAGCGCTTGCGCGACTAAATGTCCTGTTACACGGCAACGGTCAGCATAGGGATCACCCTTGTCTGCATAAGGCTGTGGAATGCCATGAAAAGACATCAATAACTTATCCGCGACCCCATGCTCCGCTTGATAATCACGCACACTTTGCGCTAAAGCTTGAATAAATAGCGGGTGCTGATAGTAATCACGAATAATGCTCAGACCCGGCAAATTACGCTGCTGTGGAATCCATTTAGCAATGGCATCGTATAAAGGTGCCGTAGATGTTGCTGAATACTGTGGAAACAACGGAAATAATAGAATGTGGTCTTGAGGCTGCTCAGCCAATTGCGCTAAAGCGGTAGAAATCCCTGGATTACCATAAGTCATGGCCGGAATCACATTCAGTTCAAATTCTGGATATTTTGCTGTGAGATGCTGTTTTACTGCGGCAACTTGCTCAAATAAAATTTCACGCATGGGCGAATCATTACCCCAAACCATGTCATAGGCATGCGCCACACGCTTTGGTCGAAATGGCAAAATGAACAAACGCAAAATCAATTGCCAAATCGGTTTCGGGATTTCAATCACCCGCTGATCTGACAAAAACTGTTGCAGAAAACGACGCACTGCGGGCACAGTTGGCGCATCAGGCGTACCTAGATTCGCCAGAATAATGGTGACTTTAGCTTTCTCGACAGGCAACATTACGCTTTTTCCATCAATTTGAATGACGCTAATGTAGCAGCTTTTTATCTATTTAATAAAATAGATTAATATGCAGATTTAAATTGAAAAACTCGATCATTATCTAGCAAATTACTTTCTAGTAATTTTTGACCTTTACTGGTCACTTGCCACAACATCCGCTGACGGTCATCTCGGCCATTGGGCACAATCCAGTCATTCTGCCGCATCTGGCTTTTAATGCTGTGTAAAGCACGAATATTCACTTGTGCCCGCGCAACCGCATGTGCACGCGGCATCTCAATACGAGCATCATCCAAACCTGTTTCATTCAAAAACTCATTCATTCGTTTAGAGAAGAATTCTTCAGGGGTTGGATTAACAAAGGTTGCGCCTAAAATCGACAAGAGCTGCGCCCACGTCATTTTCTTCTGTACTTTTAATTCTTTGAAATTACCATCTTGATAAGCGTGCATGCGGTATTCAAATGAAAATAGTTCATGCATCGACACTTTTGGTAAAGATAGGAATGGATCAACTTCGCGTTTTCCAGACTCTGTTTCGAGTTGAACTAACTGGGCTTTTAAACGATCAATTTCATCATGTAAAGCTTGAGTATTCTGTGGGCGCACCCAACCTGTAACAGGATAGCGTTCTAGCATTTGTGGCATGTTCAATCGAACTGCCATTTCTAAATCACGCAAGGTTCGATAGCTAAAGACTTGATCAACTTCATTTTGTAATAGTTTTCTAAATTCTTTAAATTTTTCACGAAGTTCAGGTTTAGCATCATGTAACGCATCATCACGTGAATCTGGATCATCATGCATAAACACAATGACAGGTTTTTGCTTGGTCACCGCATAGATGTATTCAAGGTGCATATAGCCCACACCAGACACAGACTGCTCACCGTATTGACTGCCCAATAAAATCATCACATAGTCACAATCGTCAATTTGACGACGTGCAAAAGCAGTGCTCAATGGTGTGCGTTGTTCTAGCCCCCATGAGAAAAACCCCATTCCTACAAGCGTCTGAGCCAAAATGATCCGTTCTGGCTGCATTTCACTGCCAGATGTGGAAATGAATACTTGATAACGCTTATCGAGCATTAGAGATCCTCTTCCCGTTGCACGCTATATCCAGCACTCAAAAAAGTGGTTGCTGAAACATACAGCATGACTACCCCAAATAGATTTAAATTGTTTTATCTAAAATCGTTCAATCACAATGATTAAAATTCTAAACTTGCCGCCTGAATATTGCAGATTTTCCAAGTGATTTGATCATCTTGAATTAAGCGTGCTACCACAGGTGTTAAGTTTTCCGCATTATTTCCACTGACATAACATTCGATACGCAGTGAATCTTGGCGGTTATGCTCAAATAATAACTCATTTTTAATCAAAATTTGGGCTGTTTGTCGTGCAACCGCAAATCCTGAGTCAATTAATGTCAGCTTCTGACCAAAAATATACTGAATTGCCGATTTTAGGAAGGGGTAATGCGTACATCCAAGCACTAAATAATCTGCACCTGCATCTACAACTGGCTGTAATATCTCAGTTAATGTCTGCAGGCAAGGCTCAGTCATTTGCGCCCCCGCTTCAACAAAGGGCACCAATTCCAAAGAAGTCACTGACAAAACTTGCACCCCTGCAGGTTCAGCAAATCGCTGCATGACATCTTTGATTAATTTACCCCGAAAAGTCGCAGGCGTTGCGAGGACAGCCACAGTTTTACTTTTGGTCTGTAATACCGCAGGTTTTAAGGCTGGAACCAAGCCAATAATCGGAAAATTTTCACCGTAGTGTTCACGCAAATAATCCAAACTAAATGCCGATGCCGTATTGCATGCCACCACCGCGACTTTACACCCCTGACGGTATAACCACTCAATCGCATGTGCAGTCAGTTCACGGATGTCCTGATCTTGACGCGGGCCATAAGGGACATGTGCCGTATCTGCAAAATAAACAATCCGTTCATTCGGTAAATAACGTGCAATTTCCAACGCAACAGACAAACCACCAATACCTGAGTCAAATACCCCAATAGGCGCATCAGCAGTCGCTTTTGGCATGGGTACATTTAAGGGGTAAATGGGATGAATGGCGGTCATAGGGTCACTTTAATTTAGATTCAGAATGACAAGGTGGAAAGCTTAAACCTCAGGTGCCTAATTGCAAGTGCAAATCACCACTTTGTAACACTAAAATGGACTCCCCTTGCTCATTTTCAAGCAGCTCACCCATCTCGACTAAATGAAAAAATGCAGCACGTTGAATTAAGGCATTTATACCAAAACGAACATGCACATAAGGACGTAGTTCACCCTGATATTCACGCATAAAAATCGGATGTTCCTGATCAACAATAATCAGGTCTTGGGTGGTTGTGGTGAATTGAATATAGTTTTTAGCGTCAATCTCAACGTGATCCACCTGATTGACAAATAAAGGCTCATCTTCCACCTGTATTTCAATTTGTTCCACAGGGGTTTTTAAATAGAATTTCCCATCTTCTTTCCAAAGCACGGTTGAGAACAGATCAATGAGTGCTTGCCGCTTGATCAATTGACCATCGTGCCACCATTCTCCATTGGCTAAAACCTTCAAATCCATTGCACCACAATGCTTTGGATGCCATTGATCTAATGGGGGGATTGACCTTTTGTGACCGGACTGTCCATCTTTTAAGTATTGTGCAATGTTCATTAAATTTCTATCATCCCTATTAATGAATTTTTTCGTCGGGTTTTCGTTCAATTGCTGCTTCATCCGCCTAATAAATACCTTAGTGACGGAAAAATAATATGATTCAGCCAATTGGCTAGAACTCGGTTTAAAACTATACTAGCCCACAATATCAAAGACACGATAGAAAAATTGTGTCTGGGCATTAAGAACACTCATGGCAGCACCATTTAAATGAATTGAATGGATGCCACCTTCCGAAATATGAGGAGTCCTACATGGAACACATCGAACGTGAATCGATGGAGTTTGACGTAGTTATCGTCGGTGCAGGTCCTGCCGGCCTATCTGCTGCGATTAAAATTCGTCAACTTGCAATTGAAAATAACCTAAACGATCTGTCCGTTTGTGTCGTGGAAAAGGGCTCCGAAGTGGGTGCGCATATTCTATCGGGTGCTGTGCTTGAACCCCGCGCGATGAATGAATTGTTCCCAGATTGGAAAGAACAAGGCGCACCGTTAAATGTGCCTGTGACTGAAGATAAAACCTTCTTCTTATTGTCTGATGAAAAATCACAAGAAGCACCGCATTGGATGGTGCCTAAAACCATGCATAACGATGGCAACTATGTTATTTCGTTAGGTAACGTTGTTCGTTGGTTGGGCGCTAAAGCTGAAGAATTAGAAGTGTCTATTTTCCCAGGTTTTGCCGCTTCTGAAATCCTTTACCATGAAGACGGGACTGTGAAAGGTATTCAGACTGGCGACATGGGTATTGGTAAAGATGGCGAACCAACGCACAACTTTACCCCTGGCTATGAACTTCATGCGAAATACACATTATTTGCTGAAGGCTGTCGTGGTCATTTAGGTAAACGTCTGATTGCTCAGTTCAACTTAGATAAAGATGCTGATCCGCAACATTACGGTATTGGTATTAAAGAACTTTGGGAAATCGATCCTGCTAAGCACAAACCAGGTTTGGTGATGCACGGTGCAGGTTGGCCTTTAAGTGAAACAGGTTCTTCAGGCGGTTGGTGGTTATACCACGCTGAAAACAACCAAGTGACATTAGGTATGATCGTTGACTTGTCATACACCAATCCACACATGTATCCATTTATGGAAATGCAGCGCTGGAAAACACATCCACTGATCAAGCAATATCTTGAGGGTGGTAAGCGTATTTCTTATGGCGCACGTGCGGTTGTAAAAGGTGGCTTCAACTCACTACCTAAATTCACTTTCCCAGGTGGTAGCTTAATTGGTGATGACGCAGGTTTCCTAAACTTTGCGAAAATCAAAGGCTCTCATACAGCAATGAAATCAGGCATGCTGTGCGGTGAAGCTGTATTTGAAGCGATTGCTGCGGGTGTGGAAAAAGGTGGTGACCTTGCCATTGCACGTGTGACTGAAGGTGAAGACTTCTTCGCTAAAGAGTTAACTGCGTACACAGACAAGTTCAACAACAGTTGGTTGAAAGAAGAGTTATATAACTCTCGTAACTTCGGCCCTGCTATGCATAAGTTTGGTCAATGGATGGGTGGTGCGTTCAACTTTGTTGATCAAAACATCTTTAAAGTGCCGTTCACGCTGCATGACTTACAGCCCGACTTCAGCGCTTTAAAAACTGTCGATGCTGCGAACTTCAAACCGAATTATCCAAAACCAGATGGTAAAATTACATTTGACCGTTTGTCTTCAGTATTCGTATCAAATACGGTACATGAAGAGAACCAACCTGCTCACTTGAAATTGACAGATGCTTCTATTCCTGTACATGTGAACTTACCAAAATGGGATGAGCCTGCTCAGCGCTACTGTCCTGCTGGTGTTTATGAAATTATGGAAGAGAATGACGGTTCTAAACGTTTCCAAATTAACGCGGCCAACTGTGTACACTGTAAAACGTGTGACATCAAAGATCCGTCTCAAAACATTACTTGGGTAACACCTGAGGGTGGCGGTGGTCCTAATTATCCTAATATGTAATCTCTTTTGAGATTGAAATAAACCCGCTTAATGCGGGTTTATTTTTTAATAGACAATCACACTCTTTAAATAAATATTATTACAAAAAAACGGCTTTGTTGCATAAAGGCTTTAAAGATAGAGTTTCCCTAAGTAACTCAAATTTAAGTGACAACTTGGGTATGAGGGCGACCTAATTCTGTGAATTTGTTCAAAACTGCTACACGTGCATGAATCTC
>NZ_VPAO01000081.1:0-2688 GCF_013419235.1 Acinetobacter sp. YH12098 | reverse complement strand
CGTTTGAAGGATAAAAAAAGAATTGGGATTCAGCCCCAGGTTGAAACTTAATACGAGATCAAAGGGGTCAATTTTACTTTGCCATTTGAAAGGTAAAAGGGGTCAATTTTAGAATGCCGTTGACACCCCAAAGTGATTACTTAAAAGTGGAGAATAAAATGTCACAAGAATACGTTGAACAAGATCAGCGACAAAAATTATGGAAACTGATTAAAGACGTGCGTTTTACCATGATTAGCCATGTCACTGACAAGCAAGAAATTCATTCTCAACCTATGACCATGCTTAATTCTGATAAGATGAATGAGCATGAAAATATCTATTTTCTTATGAAAGAAAACAATGACCTTGTAGAGGCAGTCAATGCAGGTCGTAATCATCTTGGATTAGCATTCGCTAAACCTTCAGACGATATTTATGTATCAATTAGTGCTCATGGAGAAATCAGTACAGATGCGGCCCTAATCGATAAATTATGGAATCCTTGGGCAGAAAACTGGTTCGATGGCAAGACTGATCCTACTGTTCGCGTTTTGATAGCTAATGCTATTAGTGCAGAATTCTGGAATGTCAAAGACAATAAAGTCACCCATTTATTCAAAGTTTTGAAGGGCAATTTAACGGGTAAAACTCAAGAACTTGATACTGAACATAATACCCTGAACTTAAAATAAATGATTTTATTGATTCGAATGAATGCTTTAATTTTAGGTTAATTTGGATTGTCCCATAGTTAGTCAAGTGCATATATGATCTCGAATGAATGGTTTCACCAGCTCAAATATCAATTTCAAAAAGGCTGCATCAAGCAGCCTTTCTTGCGTATATAAATTGACTCAACTGACCTTTTGAATTAATTGCGCTTTGGCCACTTCTTGTTGCTTCAACAAATTACGTTGGATTTTTCCACTCGATGTTTTAGGCAACCCATCCACAAATTCAATTTCTTTTGGATAAGCATGCTTGGATAAACGAGATCGTACATAGGCTTGTAGTTTATCCATGAGTTCAGAACTTGCTTGATATTGTGGTTTCAATACCACAAAAGCTTTGACCAATTCAGTCCGCTCAGGATCAGGCTTACCAACAACTGCCGACTCTAAAACCTCTTCACATTCTAATAATGTGCTTTCCACATCGAAAGGCCCAACACGATAGCCTGACGTTGTAATGACATCGTCTGCACGACCTACAAAATCAATGCCGCCTTCTTCGTTTAAACGAACGGTATCACCGGTTAAATAGTAGTTCCCGACAAAGGCTTTACGGTTATTGCCACCATAGCCTGTGAACCACATGAGTGGAGATTGCGACCAGTCTAATGCCAATGTTCCAATGCCACCACGTTCAATTTCTTGATAGTCTTTATTAAGCACCGCGAAACGATGGCCCGGTATAGCAAAACCGGCTGAACCCACTTTTTTGTAGTGTTCTAAAGCATGATGATTTGCAATCACCATACCGAGTTCTGTTTGCCCATATTGGTCATAAATATTGACGTTTAAGTCGTGATTAAACCATTGAATCACTTCAGGCGTTAGCGGCTCACCTGCGCTACTCACAACCCGTAAATGTGATTTTATGGATGCGTCAAATTTTTCTTTGAAGCCAAAGAACATACGAAAAGCCGTTGGTGAACCAGTCAAATTACTGACTTTATATTTTTTGATGACTTGAAGTGCATGATCAACACTAAAAGCCCGTTCATCCATAATAATGCTGTGTCCTAAACTTAATGGCCCTGCAATTCCATAGTACAAACCATAAGCCCAACCCGGATCTGCCAAATTCCAAAATGAATCTTCATCACGCAAATCAACCGCATGTGTCATATACCCTTTAAATGCCAATAACGCTTTGTGTGGCACAGGTACAGACTTGGCTAAACCGGTCGTTCCCGATGTAAACATCATTAAAAATTCATCGTCAAATGAACGGGGAACTGAGTTAAATGTGGCGTCATGCAATTGCAACTCTGACCAAAAGTCAGGATCTGTTTGAATTGCTTGATCGGCATGCACGGTTAAAATATGTGGTAAATCAATATGATTGAGTTTTGATCGTTGCTCAGTGTTGGTTACAATCAGCTTTGTTCCCGCAGTTTGCACCCGATGTTCAATCGCTTTGGATTCAAATGCCGTAAACAACGGTTGATAAATTGCCCCTATACGCCATGTTGCCAATACGGTGATCAATAACTCTGCTGTGCGGGGTAATAGACCTGCAATGCAATCACCTGCTTTCAATCCAATGCGTTGATAATAATTTGCCAATTGTGCAGAAGATAAATCTAATTGCTCAAAAGTCCATTGCTCAGATTCACCATTCTTGCCTTCCCAAATCAGCGCAGTTCGATTTTGCCCAACATAGCGCCCACAACATTCATCATAAGCATTGATTGAACTTGGCGTACCGACCAATTGTTCTGCAACCATTTTTTCAAAATTAAAATCACGATATGCTTGTTCTAGTGTCTTCATGACGACAATTCCTATCCTGTTCTCTATGATTCAAAGTGCAAGACTTTGAGGTTTATTGATCTTGTTGTTGTACCGCTGCGTACTATAGCTAAATACCAAATAAATCATTACAGTAATCTTTAAATAATTTATCAATATCTTTAACTCTAAACTTAGTTCGAATCGCCTTGACTCGTGACCACATATTTTCTATTGGATTTAAATCTGG
>NZ_VPAO01000080.1:0-2690 GCF_013419235.1 Acinetobacter sp. YH12098 | reverse complement strand
TAAATTTTCAGCGTTGCTGGCTCCCCGTCAGCCGGATTGGGTTGCATCGCAGGGGTGTCGAAAGAGTCAACTGCGGTCCAAAGCTGTTGGACTTGGGTGAAAAGGGCGTTTATTCTTCCTATACGTGCCGCGTTCCAGGCGGCGACTATGAGGGCTATGTCGATGCCCATGTGCGCCGGCTGGAGGCGCTACGCCGGGCCGGTATCGTCGAGCGGATCGACGCCGACCAATGGCGCATCCCCGATGATCTGGTCAGCCGTGCCGCCGCCCATGACGCCGGCCGAGACAGTCAGGCCAGCGTTCGCGTCCTTTCCCCGGTCGATCTGAACAAACAGATCGGATCGGACGGCGCGACCTGGCTGGACCGGCGGCTGATCCACGGCGAGACGGCCGACCTTGCGCCAACCGGCTTCGGGCAACAAGTCCGCGAAGCCATGGACCAGCGCCGCGAGCACCATATCGAACAGGGCGACGCCACCCGCAGCCGGGACAGCCGCGTCTTCTACCGGCGCAACCTTCTCGCCATCCTGCGGGAGCGCGAGGTAGCCGGCGTCGGATCGGATATGGCTTTGAGTAAGGGCCTGCCGTTCCGCGCCGCCACGGACGGCGAGAGCGTCAGCGGCAAGTTTACCGGAACCGTGCATCTATCGAGCGGCAAGTTCGCCGTGGTCGAGAAATCCCATGAGTTCACCCTTGTCCCGTGGCGGCCGATCATCGACCGCCAACTCGGCCGCGAGGTTATGGGCATCGTGCAGGGCGGGTCGGTGTCGTGGCAGTTAGGGCGGCAGAGGGGGCTGGAACGCTGAGTGCGCCCATGCCGCATTGCGAAGCAAAAGATAATCGGATAAAATGTAGCAATTCATATTCGTAAGCGTGGAGTAATCAGATGGGAAATTCCAAGTCAGCAGACAAGTAAGCCGCAACAACCAGTATTGTTGTTGCGGCGCTCTGTAAGGCTAGTCTCATCTGATTGCTGACGAGCAGACGTCGCCCGGTATTCCTTAATCGAGGGTTGATTCGTCATGACCACCACACGCCCCGCGTGGGCCTATACGCTGCCGGCAGCACTGCTGCTGATGGCTCCTTTCGACATCCTCGCTTCACTGGCGATGGATATTTATCTCCCTGTCGTTCCAGCGATGCCCGGCATCCTGAACACGACGCCCGCTATGATCCAACTCACGTTGAGCCTCTATATGGTGATGCTCGGCGTGGGCCAGGTGATTTTTGGTCCGCTCTCAGACAGAATCGGGCGACGGCCAATTCTACTTGCGGGCGCAACGGCTTTCGTCATTGCGTCTCTGGGAGCAGCTTGGTCTTCAACTGCACCGGCCTTTGTCGCTTTCCGTCTACTTCAAGCAGTGGGCGCGTCGGCCATGCTGGTGGCGACGTTCGCGACGGTTCGCGACGTTTATGCCAACCGTCCTGAGGGTGTCGTCATCTACGGCCTTTTCAGTTCGATGCTGGCGTTCGTGCCTGCGCTCGGCCCTATCGCCGGAGTATTGATCGGCGAGTTCTTGGGATGGCAGGCGATATTCATTACTTTGGCTATACTGGCGATGCTCGCACTCCTAAATGCGGGTTTCAGGTGGCACGAAACCCGCCCTCTGGATCAAGTCAAGACGCGCCGATCTGTCTTGCCGATCTTCGCGAGTCCGGCTTTTTGGGTTTACACTGTCGGCTTTAGCGCCGGTATGGGCACCTACTTCGTCTTCTTCTCGACGGCTCCCCGTGTGCTCATAGGCCAAGCGGAATATTCCGAGATCGGATTCAGCTTTGCCTTCGCCACTGTCGCGCTTGTAATGATCGTGACAACCCGTTTCGCGAAGTCCTTTGTCGCCAGATGGGGCATCGCAGGATGCGTGGCGCGTGGGATGGCGTTGCTTGTTTGCGGAGCGGTCCTGTTGGGGATCGGCGAACTTTACGGCTCGCCGTCATTCCTCACCTTCATCCTACCGATGTGGGTTGTCGCGGTCGGTATTGTCTTCACGGTGTCCGTTACCGCGAACGGCGCTTTGGCAGAGTTCGACGACATCGCGGGATCAGCGGTCGCGTTCTACTTCTGCGTTCAAAGCCTGATAGTCAGCATTGTCGGGACATTGGCGGTGGCACTTTTAAACGGTGACACAGCGTGGCCCGTGATCTGTTACGCCACGGCGATGGCGGTACTGGTTTCGTTGGGGCTGGTGCTCCTTCGGCTCCGTGGGGCTGCCACCGAGAAGTCGCCAGTCGTCTAACCGACGACTGGTAGCAGGCCCGCTCCGATGCGGCGCACTAACCATCGAAACCTCGTGAATGTCGGTATCCTGTCTGGCAGGATACCGCTCATTTCCCTTGTTCAGTTCATCGCCGTCGCCGAGCATCTGAATTTTCGGCATGCGGCCAAGGCACTTGGTATCAGCCAGTCGAGCGTCAGCGCGCGTGTGAAAGCGCTGGAGGATAACCTTGGTGTCCTGCTATTTGAGCGCCATGCGCGGGGCGTTCGGCTAACAGACGCAGGCAGGCACTTCATGGAGCGTGTCACGGCGGGTGTCGATCAACTCGATCACGCAGTGAAGACCGCGGAGTGACGGGCACTGGCTGGCAATGTCTAGCAACGGCAGGCATTTCGGCTGAGGGTAAAAGAACTTTCCGCTAAGCGATAGACTGTATGTAAACACAGTATTGCAAGGACGCGGAACATGCCTCAT
>NZ_VPAO01000079.1:0-2968 GCF_013419235.1 Acinetobacter sp. YH12098 | reverse complement strand
CAGGATTAACTAAAAACTGCCCCACGAAGCGAGGAACGAGCTTCAATAGAGTACGAGCTTTAGCGAGTACCTAGGGCAGTTTGCACTCCCCTCTCGAAAGGCTTTTAATTATTTTTAAAGCTTTTAAATGCTTTTAGATGAGCTGAAAGCATTGATATAAGAGGGTTTTAGCGTATATAAGCACACAAATTCTCTTGTATAAGCACACAAATTCTCTTGTATAAGCACACAAATTCTCTTGTATAAGCACACAAATTCTCTTGATTTACACACATAAAATATATAGTGTGTAAATACACATTAATAATAACGTGTATTTAATATGAAGAATGGTTTAGTTGTGAAAGATAATGCATTAATAAACGCCAGTTATAATTTAGAACTAACAGAACAGCGTTTAGTCATGCTTGCAATCATTAATGCAAGAGAATTAGGGCAGGGTATTACGGCAGATAGCAA
This sequence comes from Acinetobacter sp. YH12098, assembly GCF_013419235.1. Lineage (NCBI taxonomy): Bacteria > Pseudomonadati > Pseudomonadota > Gammaproteobacteria > Moraxellales > Moraxellaceae > Acinetobacter > Acinetobacter sp. YH12098. Next base: position 2,509 of record NZ_VPAO01000079.1, on the reverse strand, counting down.
ACTAGAAATACATGCTAGTGACTATGCAAAGCTATTTAATGTATCACCTGATGCATCCTACAAAGCCCTGAAAGATGCTGTAAATAATCTATTTAACAGGCAGTTTAGCTATACAGCCGAATATAAAAAAACAGGAAAGGTAGGTATCGTTCGCTCTCGCTGGGTGAGTCGTATTTTTTATGTAGATGATTTGGCATTACTAGAAATTACTTTCGCACCTGATGTAGTGCCTTTAATCACTAGATTAGAAGAACACTTTACAAAATATGAAGCCAAACAAGTTGCACACCTGACCAGTAAGTATGCCACTAGACTTTATGAGTTATTAATCGCTTGGCGTGAAGTTGGTAAAACACCTGTTTTTGAACTACAACAATTACGTAAAAATTTAGGTGTTGAAGATGATGAATATCAACGTATGCACCATTTTAAAAGCCGTGTATTAGAAACTGCCATTACTCAAATCAATGAACATACAGACATAAAAGCCACTTATGAGCAACACAAGAAAGGGCGTACAATTACAGGGTTTTCATTCAAGTTTAAGCAAAAAGTACAACCTAAAATTGAAACTAAACGAGATCCAAACACCCCTGACTTTTTTATAAAAATGACCGATGCGCAACGCCATTTATTTGCCAATAAAATGTCTGAAATGCCTGAAATGAGTAAATATTCACAAGGCACAGAAAGCTACCAGCAATTTGCTATTCGTATCGCTGATATGCTTTTAGAACCTGAAAAATTCAGAGAGCTTTATCCAATTTTAGAAAAATCAGGATTTCAGCCATGATTAAATTAAATAACCTATCAACCGATCTAAAGCATGTGACCGTTGAATACCTCGACATCGTAAATTATGAAATTGCGAGGGAAAATATATGCGGTTATATCTTCCTATTATCCCGACTATCCAAAGATGCCGAACCCACCGAAAAAATGCAGATGGAAAGCAAAATACAGGACTTAATTTACTATCGAGATAATTTGCAGATAGAAGACAAGGACAATATTCAAAAGGTTTTAAATACGCTCATTCCAGAGTATCAAGCCGAACAAAACAACCAAACAGCTAAGAAAAATTAGGCTTCAATATCGGGCAAATCAAAAAGCTGTCGATCTCTATTTTCTGTTAAATATTCGTTGAGTTCAGCCAATATTTTTTCTTTATTGGCTTCATTCTGCATTTTTTTAATCAAATAAGAACCGAGCAGAATTTTACGCCGAGTATCATCTTTTCGTTGCTGTTCCTTTTGCTTGGTACGTTCTCTTGCTTCGATAGCTTGTTTCTGTGCTTTTAACTGTTTCAGCTTCTCTAACTGGGCTTCAATTTTCTTTTCGATATTTTCAGCAGATTTAGTCATAACGGTTAATTTCGGAATATAGAAAACCACTCAAGCATAAGACCCTGTGAATTGAAATTCAAGCGGGTAATATGCTATCGTGTTTTTCATGAAATGCGCACTTACGACTTGGATTTCATCCAAGTCAAAGTTTGCGTAAGGGGAATCCCCTTAACCCCAAAAAATTGCTACGCAATTTAAAAAGGCGAAAGAAAAAATGGCGATTTATCATTGCTCAACAAAAACAGTGAATCGAAGTTCGGGACGAACTGCGGTTGCATCGTCTGCCTACCGTTCAGGGGAAAAACTCAAAGATGAACGAACAGGACTAACCCACGACTTTACGAGAAAGGACGGTGTCGCCCATAGCGAAATTGTGTCTAACCTTGATATAGAAATAGACCGTAGCGAGTTGTGGAACTTGGCGGAACAGTCCGAAAACCGCAAAGATGCTCGAACCGCTAGAGAATGGGTGATTGCCTTACCTGATGAACTGGATGCAGATCAACGTAAGGACTTGGCAAAAGAGTTTGCCCAATCACTTGTTGATCGCTATGGCGTGATCGCAGATTTAGCCATTCACGAACCCAGCAAAGGCGGAAATGATAAAAACCATCACGCCCATATCATGCTGACCACCCGAAAAGCTGAATTAGCCCCTGACAATAAACTCACTTTGACGACAAAAACCGATATTGAGTTAAGTAATGCCAAACGCAAAAGCCTAAATATGGGAACAACCCAAGACGACATCAAACAGATTCGGGAAACATGGGCGGACTTAGCCAATCACGCACTGGAGCGAGCAGGCTACCGAGAAAAAATAGACCACCGCAGCTATGCCGATCAGAACAATGGACTACAAGCCACCATTCATGAGGGGACTTCGGTCACTCAACTTCGTAGACAAGGCATAGACACCGAAATCAGCCGTTATAACGACCATGTGAAGCAACACAACGCCCAACACCTCAAACAACAGAAACAGCGCACAGACAGCGTTTTACAGCACGGTTTAAACCGTGCCGAGCAAGGCTTCGAGCAATGGCAGAAGAACCAAGAAAGCAAACGCCTAGAACTGGAACGCCAAGCGGAAATGAAGCGACAGCAAGAATTAGATAAACAACGAGCCGAACAAGCAAATCGTAAGGCATCACGAAATTTAG
>NZ_VPAO01000078.1:0-3003 GCF_013419235.1 Acinetobacter sp. YH12098 | reverse complement strand
CAGGATTAACTAAAAACTGCCCCACGAAGCGAGGAACGAGCTTCAATAGAGTACGAGCTTTAGCGAGTACCTAGGGCAGTTTGCACTCCCCTCTCGAAAGGCTTTTAATTATTTTTAAAGCTTTTAATGCTTTTAGACAGGTTGAAACCCTTGTGTAGTAAGTGTTACAGACTATATAAACGGACATTTGCTCTTGTATAAACGGACATTTGCTCTTGTATAAACGGACATTTGCTCTTGTATAAACGGACATTTGCTCTTAATTAAAGGACGTTATAAATATTGACCTTAAAAAGATATTGGATTACATTGTCCTTTAATTAGATAATAATAAGTTCTTCTTATGAAAAATAGTTTAGTCGTGAAAGATAATGCTCTAATAAATGCCAGTTACAACCTAGAGCTAACGGAACAACGTTTGATCATGCTAGCTATCATTAATGCTAGAGAATCGGGACAAGGAATCACTGCGGATAGTAAACTGGAAATACATGCTAGTGACTACGCCAAGCTATTCAATGTATCTGCCGATGCGTCATATAAAGCTTTGAGAGAAGCTGTAAATAATCTGTTTAATCGTCAATTTAGTTATACAGCCGAATATAAAAAAACAGGCAAAGTCGGCATTGTTCGATCTCGCTGGGTAAGCCGTATATTTTATGTAGATGACCTAGCATTGTTAGAAATTACTTTTGCTCCTGATGTCGTGCCTTTAATCACACGATTGGAAGAACACTTTACAAAATATGAAGCTAAACAAGTTGCTCACCTAACCAGTAAATACGCCACTAGGCTTTATGAATTGCTGATTGCTTGGCGTGAAGTTGGAAAAGTTCCACAACTAGAACTTAGTGAGTTTAGAAACAGATTAGGTCTTGTTGATAGTGAATACACCGCCATGAGTGACTTTAAAAAGCGTGTGCTTGAACCATCAATTAAACAAATTAATGAGCATACTGATATTACTGTAACGTATGAACAGCATAAAAAAGGACGGATCATTTCAGGTTTTTCTTTCAAATTTAAGCAAAAACAACAGCCAAAAGTTGAAGCAAAAAGAGATCCAAACACGCCTGATTTTTTTATAAAAATGACCGATGCACAACGCCATTTATTTGCAAAAAAAATGTCAGAAATGCCTGAAATGAGTAAATATTCACAAGGCACAGAAAGCTACCAGCAATTTGCTATTCGTATCGCTGATATGCTTTTAGAACCTGAAAAATTCAGAGAGCTTTATCCAATATTAGAAAAATCAGGATTTCAGCCATGATTAAATTAAATAACCTATCAACCGATCTAAAACATGTGACCGTTGAATACCTCGACATCGTAAATTATGAAATTGCGAGAGAAAATATATGCGGTTATATCTTCCTATTATCCCGAATATCCAAAGATGCCGAACCTACCGAAAAAACACAGATGGAAAGCAAAATACAGAACTTAATTTACTATCGGGATAATTTACAAATCGAGGACAAGGACAATATTCAAAAGGTTTTAAATACGCTCATTCCAGAGTATCAAGCCGAACAAAAAAACCAAACAGCTAAGAAAAATTAGGCTTCAATGTCGGGCAAACCAAAAAGGTGTCTATCTCTATTTTCTGTTAAATATTCGTTCAATTCAGCCAGTATTTTTTCTTTGTTAGCTTCATTCTGCATTTTTTTAATTAAATAAGAACCGAGCAGAATTTTACGTCTAGTATCGTCTTTTCGTTGCTGTTCTTTTTGCTTGGTACGTTCTCTTGCTTCGATAGCCTGTTTTTGCGCTTTTAACTGTTTCAGCTTCTCTAACTGGGCTTCAATTTTCTTTTCTATATTTTCGGCAGATTTTGTCATAACGGTTCATTTCGGGATATAGGAAAACCACTCAAGCATAAGACCCTATGAATTGAAATTCAAGCGAGTAATATGCTATCGTGTTTTTCATGAAATGCGCACTTACGACTTGGATTTCATCCAAGTCAAAGTTTGCGTAAGGGGATTCCCCTTAACCCCAAAAAACTGCTACGCAATTTTTTAAAAGCAAAAGCATCTCAAGGCGACTGCATGGCAATCTATCATTGTTCGACTAAAACGGTTAACCGAAGTTCGGGACGAACTGCGGTTGCATCTTCTGCATATCGTGCAGGGGAAAAACTCAAAGATGAGCGTACAGGATTGACGCATGACTTTACGAGAAAGGACGGTGTCGCCCATTCTGAAATTATCTCTAATTTAGATATTGAAATTGACCGTGGTGAACTTTGGAACTTGGCAGAAAAAACCGAAAACCGTAAAGATGCCCGAACGGCTAGAGAATGGGTGATTGCCCTACCTGATGAATTAGACCCTGATCAACGTAAGGACTTGGCAAAAGACTTTGCCAGGTCCTTAGTTGATCGCTATGGCGTGATTGCAGATTTAGCCATCCATGAACCGAGCAAAGGCGGTAATGATAAGAACCATCACGCCCATATCATGCTCACCACCCGAAAGGCAGAATTAGATACGGACAAGAAACTTACCCTAACCACTAAAACCGATATTGAGTTAAGCAATGCCAAACGAAAAAGCCTTGGTATGGGGACAACCCAAGAAGACATTAAGCAAATTAGAGAAAAATGGGCAGACTTAGCCAATAAAGCATTGGAACGTGCAGGCTACCGAGAAAAAATAGATCACCGCAGCTATGCCGATCAGAACAACGGACTACAAGCCACCATCCATGAAGGCACCAAAGTCACTCAATTACGCAGACAAGGCATAGATACTGAAATTAGCCGTTTCAATGACAATGTGAAACAGCAGAACACCCAACAACTTGACCAACAGAAACAGCAGAAAGAGAGCGTTTTACAGCGTGGTTTAAACCGTGTCGATCAAGGTTTTGAGCAATGGCAGAAGAACCAAGAAAGCAAACGCCTAGAACTGGAACGCCAAGCGGAAATGAAGCGACAGCAAGAATTAGATAAACAACGAGCCGAACAAGCAAATCGTAAGGCATCACGAAATTTAG
>NZ_VPAO01000077.1:0-3847 GCF_013419235.1 Acinetobacter sp. YH12098 | reverse complement strand
TTAAAATGCTGTGCTGCTTTTCGCACAGACATTTCATCTCGAATCATAATTTCTATGACTTTGTCTTTAAAATCTTTTGAATATCCCATATCTCTATTGTTCTATAGTTTTTAGGATTTGGCTATATATTTTCAGCATAAGCAATGTGAGTGAATTCATATTCATTCACCACAATTGTTACATTTTAAATCAAAAAGTAAGTTCAACATCGAACTTTATTTTATGCAGATTAGCCACTATATTAAAAATTCATAGAATAAATGAAACAACGTGAAAACTTGAAATTAACCTTTTGAAAAGAAGACGGCGCCCATAATGGAAACAAAGCATTATATTCTCAAATTGGTTGCTAGCTGTATTTGTCTAGCTTCAACATACACATCTGCATCTCCTGTACCTTCCAAGATAAATGAAGGTCAAATCGCCAATATAACAGCCCTTACACCCGGTACAATACTATCTTTACAAGTCCAAACGCCTGATCTTTTTAGTAATGCAGCAGAACGATATATCATCAGTTATCGAAGCCGAGGTGTTCATTCAGAACCGATTGTTGCTTCTGGATATGTCCTATTACCTAAGGGTAAAGCCCCTAAGGGCGGCTGGCCAGTTTTGGCTTGGGCACATGGTACAACTGGTGTAGCTGATACCTGCGCCCCTTCGGGTGATTATGCAGATGGACCCGTTCACATATACCAACAAATTGCAGCCAAAGCTTTAAACGCTTGGCTTGCTCGTGGCTATGCAGTCGTTGCGCCGGATTATCAAGGTTTGGGTACACCAGGCGGCCACCCCTATATGAATGCTCAAAGTCAGTTACACACTGTCGTTGATGCAGTCCGTGCGATGCATCAATTAAAATCAGTAAAATTGAGTAAAAACTGGTATGTCATGGGTCACAGTCAAGGCGGTGCCGCGTCCCTAACCGTGGCCGCGTTTGGACAAAAGGATGCTCCTGAACTCAATTTACGCGGAGCAATTGCATTGGCACCGGGCGGCTACCAATATGAAGGGATTGCTGAATATGTAGCAACACAGTCTAATATTGATCCGAGCGTTGCAGCATTTTTACCTATCGTCCTATTAGGTGCTGAAGCTGCGGAGCCTACTCTTTCAGCAAAAGATTTAGTAAGCCCTGAAATGCAGAAAATCCTGAACCATGCTCGCAATCGCTGCTTATCAGAACTACAAACTGAACTAAAAATATCGCAAAAAACCGTTTTTAAACCCAAGGTAGATTTAACGCCATTAACCCGTTATTTAAAAAAACAGTCGATCGAATTTATGACACCTCAAGTACCGTTACTGTTAGTACAAGGTGATCAAGATCAATTGGTAGATTATCGGGGTGTCCATGCTTATTACCAAAAAGTCTGCAAGGAAAATAAACCCATAGCATTTCACCCAATTAAAAATGGTGATCATCGTGATTCACTCAAACAAAGTGAATATTTGATCGATAACTTTATATATTCAATTGAGAATAAGACGTATTTAAATACCTGTCAAACAAACTAATACCCAAAATAAAAGCGCCCTCGTGGCGCTTCTTCTTTCATAATGTCGTGCACAAAAAAACTTTCACTACCGTTGTGGCTTTATCAATACAAATATGGATTAAAACCATCAGCTCTATTTTTAATTTACTCAAAATTTTATATCAATATTTTTGATATAAAATTTTATTATGTAGTTTTATTTACTAAGCTCTTTATTTAAAGCCAAAGATGTTGGTAGTCAACTTAGATCAGTTTGGATTAATAAAATAGAAATACACAACTAAGCAAACTAGCGAAATCGTTGAAATTAAAAGATAAGTGCCCGTTGTATTAAAGCTTTTTAGAAATTTAAATAAGTCCATCATGTCTCCCCCCATGAAAAAACAGATAAATTATACTAAATAATATCTGGGGGATTAAATAGCTGTTGGTCGAATAGCTAAGGCGACACGATCAAGTGATCATTAAAAATACACATCTTCTTTAAATCTAGATTAATTTATAGTTTGAGTCTGGCAAATACAAAAATACAGCTCACAACTCAATGAGAACTGTATTTTTAAACTAAAAATTGATCAAAATTAAACTGCAAGTACTTTCACAATAATGGTTTGCATGTCTTCATTTTCTTCAGCCAAATAAACACGCTTTAACTCTTTACTTTTCACTTTGAATTGATGATTTTGATACTGAATTACAGCCGGAATTTGATCAAAATACAGGCTATCTGCGTCTAATTCTTCTTGAAAAAGTGGCGTGCCCAATTGATAGTCTAGGCTTTTTAATACTACATATTTAACAGTCGTTTTCATTGAAATAAACCTACTTTTGTTACGCTCTTTATTTTAAGTTTTAACATCGTTTTCCTTCCGAAGAAACCTTTATTTCATATTTTCGTACAGCTTCTAAGCAATCACGCTATTTTTGTGAATTCCACAACACCCACAGTACCAACTTAGACTTTTAGTGAAATTACAGGCGAGCGGAATCAATGCTAAAATTTTAAGAATACTAATGATCATTCACCATTCTACTTTGAGGTAAGCACATGCTTAAACAGTGTTGCGATGCTTTAGAACAAAAATCCATGACCATCGCGTTTATCGAGAGTGCAAGCTCTGGTTATTTATGTAGCCAATTTTCAATTTATAAGAATAGTGGTGCAGATATCTTGTTAGGTGGTCTTGTGAGCTATGATCCATCGATCAAACGTGAAATTTTAAAAGTAGATCCTCTACTAATAGAAAAATTTACGGCCGAATCCGCAGAAGTAACTCAAGCGATGGCTGAGCAAGGACAACAACTATTTTTACATGCGAACTTTGTGGTGGCCTGCACCGGATTACTCAAACCCGGTGGCAGTGCAACCGTAGAAAAACCCGAAGGAACATTTTATATTTCAATCTTACATGCCGATCGTATCTATAATTACCACTATTTTATTTTGGGTACAGCTTTAGAACGCTTAGATCAGTTAACTGAAAATGTTGCTCGCAGTGTATTAGACATCTTAAATGCAGAATAAAACATACATAATCTTCATATTTAAATATCATTTTGCATCACATACTGTATTGAGGAATTTACTTATCAGGACAAGAAAATGCAGCTACGTCATTTCAATGCATTCGCAATTAGCACCCTACTGTCCTGCTCTGCTTTGGCGACAGTAGGCGGCCCTCAAACCATTGAGGTTTTAGGTTTTGATAAAAAAGACCAAAAAATCTATTTAATGCGTCATTTTGAAGATGGTCGTGGTCGTTTACCACAATTATATTATTATCAATTAGATAGCAAAAAACCGACGCAATTAATTACAGTGAAGTCTTTGTATATTAATCCAAAGACAAAACGGATTGATTACGATCAAGACAGCACCCAGTTTGATAAAGAAATCGCGAAAATAAAAAAACGTGTAGTCAAACTAACACCAGTAAATAACAATAATGCTCGAATACAGTTATTAACAACCATGAATGGCACTGCAAAATCATGGTATGACCCGAATGAAACCATTGATAAATGGACCTATCAATATCGTGTTAAAAATTCGCAGTATAAAAGCGCTGTACAAAAGGCTGAGACCTATAAAGAAGGTTTAAAAATCTCTAAAACTTATCGTGTAATGCAAAAGCCCTTTTATTTAGTGACTGTTAAATATCTAGGGATTCCATTTGAAACAGGATATAGCGTTGAAGATCCGGTTTTACTAACCAAATAGATTAGATCTCTTTCATAAATCAAAAAACGATCTTCTTTTTGGTTAATATTTGCACTCCGGATTTCTTAGCATTCGTGCATAATCTGCGGATGAAATACATCGATTCAAACAAGCTTTCTGATCCTCA
>NZ_VPAO01000076.1:0-3872 GCF_013419235.1 Acinetobacter sp. YH12098 | reverse complement strand
TGTTCAAATGGCGATTCAGCGTTTAATTGGTTTTGGGAAAAAAGAAGAGTTTAAGGAAATTTTGGCAATTTTAAGAAAGCAGAATCCTGATAGGATAAGGGTTCTGTGAAATTTGTCGTGTACAGAGAAAATTTAAATAAACATGCAGGGAGCATTTAACTCCCTGAAGTCGTTCAGTGAATTATCGTTTACTTATCTTTCGGCTCTGGTGGTGTCATCCCAAACTGTAAATACGCCATATTGGTGGCAATACGTCCACGCGCAGTACGCATGACATAGCCTTGCTGAATGAGGTAGGGCTCGATTACATCTTCTAGCGTCCCTGAGTCTTCTGCCATAGCAGCAGCTAGAGCTTCTACACCTGCAGGGCCACCATCAAAACGCTCTAGTAGCATTGATAAATAACGGCGGTCTAGCGTATCTAAACCATCTTTATCGACATTTAGCATGTCCAAAGCACGTTGAGCCATCTCTTGGGTTACTTCACCTGTGCCTTTGACTTGCGCATAATCACGGACCCGGCGTAATAAACGGTTTGCAATACGAGGTGTCCCACGAGCACGGCGTGCAACTTCTTGAGCACCTTCGGCGGTCATGGGCACATCCATCAAGTTGGCAGAACGAGTCACAATATGCGTTAAGTCTTTGACAGAATAGAACTCTAAACGTTGTACGATACCGAAACGGTCACGTAAAGGAGAGGTCAGTAGGCCTGCACGAGTCGTCGCTGCAACAAGAGTGAAGGGTGGTAAATCCAGTTTGATCGAACGGGCAGCAGGGCCTTCACCAATCATGATATCCAGTTGGTAATCCTCCATCGCTGGATATAAAATTTCTTCAATCACCGGTGAAAGACGATGAATTTCGTCAATAAACAGTACGTCACCTTCTTCAAGATTGGTCAGCATAGCGGCTAAGTCGCCAGCACGCTCTAGAACAGGGCCTGAGGTCGATTTAAGGTTGCCGCCCATCTCACGGGCAATGATATTGGCCAGTGTGGTTTTACCTAAACCCGGAGGGCCAAAAATTAAGGTGTGATCGAGTGCTTCTTCACGGCCACGTGCAGCACCAATAAAGATTTCCATTTGTTCACGGACGACAGGCTGCCCGATGTAGTCATCGAGGGAAGTTGGGCGAATGGCGCGGTCGAAGTGGTCTTCGGGTTTTTCTGAACCACTGATAAGACGGTCTTGCATAATTATTTAACTAATCTCTATATCGTTGTGGAAGAATCACAGCCTCAAAAAGCGATTGAACTTTAAATGCCATTGTATAGGCGATTCTCACTTTTGACTGGGCAAAAGTGACAAAACCCATTTGTTAAACTGATGCTACGTCCTTGTAGCACAGTTTAACAGCGACATCCTTGTCGCCTGCGTGATTCACATACTGTCTATAACCCTAAAAGGCAAAGGATGCAGTGCTCATTAGAAACTAAAAATTATTTATTCATCGACTTTAATGCAGCACGGATAATGTCGCTGGCTTCAGTAAAGTCACCTTTGGCAGCATTCACTAATTTTTGTGCTTCAATTGGTTTGTAACCTAATGATTGCAATGCCGCTTCAGCTTCAGCAACGGCAGAGTTGCCCGTAAATTGAATTTGTTCAACAGTTGAATTCGTTGGTGCCGTACCTGAAGCTATGGCTTTAAAGCGATCACGTAACTCAATCATGAGGCGTTCAGCGGTTTTTTTACCTACACCCGGAACTTTGACTAAAGTGTTTACATCTTCATGTTCAACCGTGTGAATCAGCATTTCAACACTTAATGTTGATAAAATGCCCAGTGCCATTTTAGGGCCTACGCCGTTAACTTTTAAAAGTGTGCGAAAAATCAGTTTTTCTTGAGCATTGCTAAATCCATACAGCAGTTGTGCATCTTCACGAACAGCCAGATGTGTCCACAGGGTAATTTTTTGACCTTTTTGTAGTTGGCAAAATGTAGAAAGTGGGGTGTCAATCTCATAGCCCACACCATTTACATTGAGTAATACTGTTGGTGCTTCCAATGCCAGCACTTCGCCAATTAAACATCCGATCATGTCATTTATTCACTTTATTTCAGTTTAGTCTGAGCTATTTGCTCAATTTCAATTTGTTGTGAGATTAGCGTGAAGGCCAGCGAATTACTAGCCTTCACATTTTTTCAGCTTTAAAAGAAACCAACTTTATTGCCTTGAAGTTCTTGTGCAAGGTTATAAGCCTGATGGTCTGAAAATTTAGAGATAATATCCAATACTTGCATGATGTTTTCATAATGCAACGGCCCAAAATGTGCCCCCGAACGGTGGAGAATGGACATCAGTCGCTGTTCTTTAAAACTCAAGGTTTTATTTGGCGTAGTTAGAGGAATAAATGCGTCTAAAATATTTTGCAGACTTTGGTGTGCAATAATCTCTAAGCCTGCTTTTTGTGGATGTTCAAAAATTTTATCGCGAGCTAATTCTTTCGCTCGGTTAATTCCACACTCGATATCTTCACTGCAATACTGCAATAAACTGCCTTTAAGTTGGCCAGTCAAAATTTCATTATGATGACGTGCAAAAGCTGTAGTTACTTCTTCAACCAAACGCTTCATCACACGGCCACGCAAAGCGGCAATTTTCTGCTGCCAAGTGGTATCAGTCATCGCCAATTCGGCAGGTATGCCATAGTCACCGACCAAATCAAGGAAAATTGGCTCAACTTCGTTATAGTTCAACATGTTGAGGATAATGCCATCTTCAAGATCAATTAAGGCATAACAAATGTCATCTGCGGCTTCAAGCAAATAGGTCAAAGGATGCCGACAGTAGTGATATTCACCCAGTTGAATTAAACCGAGTTGCTCTGCAATTTGCTGCAAGATGTCTTTTTCTGCTTGATAGCAGCCAAATTTAGCTCGTTGGCTCGCAGGTTTATTGCCTTGTGATGCAATGGTTTTGGATAGCCATGGGTACTTTAAGTAAGCCCCTAAGGTTGCGTAAGTTAGGCGCATACCACCATCATTCGGGTGATAGTCAATTTTAGTCAGTAAACGTAAGCCTTGTGCATTACCTTCAAACTGACGAACATCGGCTTCTTCTTCTGGGCTTAAATCTTTTAAAAAGTCTGTATGTGATGCATCATCAAACCATTCGCGAATGGCATATTCACCAGCATGCCCAAAAGGCGGATTGCCAATATCATGTGCTAAACAAGCGGCTTGAATAATCGCACCAACATCGGCAGGTGAAATCCACATCGGGAGTTCATCTTTAATTTTTTCCGCTGCCAACATCCCCAATGAACGTCCAATACAAGACACTTCTAAAGAGTGCGTCAGGCGAGTATGAATGCCATCATGTTGGGTGAGGGGATGGACTTGGGTCTTGCGGTTTAATTGTCGAAAGCTTTGCGAAAAAATAATGCGGTCGTAGTCTTTGTGGAAGGGGCTACGTGCCTGTTCAGAACTGTGTTTATTGCTACCAATACGAACTGTAGAAAGAAGTTCAAGCCAACGCATTTGAGTCATTTATCATTATTCATTTATTACTTGAATTGAATAATGCCAAACTTAGTTGAAAATCACTAGAGTGGAACGACATGATTTGGCGTTTCTGTTCCTAAATATTTAGACACATATATAAATTTTTTTCGAAATGATTCTATTCCAATGAATTTCAAAATTAAGCATCATAGATTGCAATGCCTTAGAAAAATGAGCAAATGAAATTACAAGAATGTTAAATTTACCATTTGCTAAATTATTTTTATAAAAATGTTTAGGGTGTGTTGACATTTACAGCCGATAAATTGAGCTAAAGAGGCAACCATATAAATATACAAGCTAAAGCAACAGCGCTTTGATAGTTACGTTTTAGCTTATCGTATCTTGTGGCAATTCCTCTA
>NZ_VPAO01000075.1:0-4022 GCF_013419235.1 Acinetobacter sp. YH12098 | reverse complement strand
CGTTTGAAGGATAAAAAAAGAATTGGGATTCAGCCCCAGGTTGAAACTTAATACGAGATCAAAGGGGTCAATTTTACTTTGCCATTTGAAAGGTAAAAGGGGTCAATTTTAGAATGCCGTTGACACTTAAAAGACCTTTGTACTAGACAGGTCGTTGGTTATAGCTTAAGTGAGCGAATGACAGCGCAACTAGTTTGCAATGTGCTGAGTATGGCAATTCGCAATCACAAACCATCACATGGGCTAATTGTGCACTCAGACAGAGGAAGCCAATATTGCAGTCATGAATATCGAAACATGCTTGAAAAATATGGATTTCAAGGTTCAATGAGCAAAAAAGGAGACTGTTACGATAATGCCCCGATTGAGAGCTTTTGAGGAATACTCAAAAACGAGTTGGTTCACCATCGCAACTACAAAACAAGGGGAGAAGCCAAAGCAGATATTACAAAATACATAGAGCTATTTTATAATCAGAAGAGAATCCAGAAAGGACTGAGTTTTAAGACACCAAATCAAATGACAGAGGACTTTTACGAGTTGGCTGCCTAGAATCTCCCAAGTGGAAGTGTCCTGTGATTTCAGCACACATCAAACTCTTGAATCTAGATAGCCTAATTATTAAAAAGAAACTTATCGATAATTTAAAGATATATTTCAAAACTAAAAATTAATTTAATTTTTTATAGAGTTCCATCTTTCAACTTTAATAAATCATGATAAGTTTGTTTTTTTTGAACAATTGTCTTTAAGATAAAATCTGTCTTTCTTAATGACTCAGCATTGTTCAGATCAAGCATAATCGCCACTTCATTATACCATTCATCTTCAGGTGCATTATTTTCCCAACGATCCCCCCATCTGTCATCTCTACTAATTTGAATTGATGAATTCACATCGACTAAACCATCTTTATTTTCTTTTAAAATTCCTAAGTGAATTACTATTTCGATAGCATCATTAATAATTGTCAAAGGATAATATACCTCTCCATCTGGATTTCTTCTGAAATCAGAGTATTCATTTGCAGCAGACCAAGCTGTAATCTGCTCTTTTGGTATGTATGCTTCTAAAATATTCTTTAAACAAAGATACATACTACAATAATCGTCATATTCTCTATCCCACTGTAAAAATGGAAATTTTGGGTGATCCTTAAAAAAATTAACTATCTTTTCTATATTCGTCATTATTTAACCTTTTAATATTTCGCCCTTCAAAATATCTATATCCATTCTTCTAGCATCAAAATCTGGTGGAATAACACCAGTAAAATGACGACCTGCAAAACTAAAAGAATGTTTACCTACAGAAACTCCATATGGTGTCTTCGCTTCCATCCAAGCGATCATTGCTTTATAGGCTTGAGTTGCACCTTTGTGATAATCAACTGGACTTTTTATTTTAGTATCTGGTTTGCTATGACCTTCTAATTTTAGCATGGCAATACGCATGGAAAGTGCATATTGCTTACATAGTACTAGAGGCGGTGGAAAAGGGTGATTTGTCCAAACGCTACCTGCTTCAGTTGCAGTCACAATCATTCTATTTGCATTCTGCGCCTGTATACGACCACTATGCTGTTCGTTCTTACACTCCTTATTAGAACTATTACAAGATCTCTCAAGTTCCTTAGATTTCGCTTTACTTGCTGCCAATGCTTGATCTTTTTGCTCTTGAGTTATACCCGAACGACTATTATCGATATCCTCTTCAGCCAGATCAATTCTTTGATTGAGCATGCCTGTAATTGTTCCATCTCCTAATGGGGATGGAGTGAATATTCCAGTTAATATTACGCCTATAGGATTTGCTCTTGCTCCTACTTTAGCTGCAGTTCCTGCTCTTTCAGCAGCTTTTTCAGCAGTTGTCCCCCAACCACCAAAAATATCTGCTGCATCAGCCGCTATTGCCACGATTTTTTCTCCAATGCTTCATAGAATTTTTGACTATCTGAAGAATTTAAAGAGCTTTGTAAAACTCCAGCTAAGATATCAATTGCAAGAAATGGTGGAAATAATCTATTTATTAATAAACTGCGATTCCATGGATCATCATCTAAATTATTTTTATTCAAAATAAAACATAGTTCTCCATAAGCCGCTCTCCATTTGTCATAGTCAGCATGATTTTCCATTCCTACCAGATATTTTCGAATTTTTGTTTGGGCAGTAATCAGGAATTTTAGCCCACTATCTTCATTATTATTAAAATACTTTATCGCCAGTTCGCTATAAGTGTTTTTTAGCCGATTCCAGTTCCACAAGGCTAGACTTTCTTCACGATCTGCAGAAAATTCCTCAAGCTGTTCTTTAGTAAATTCGATAACCATTCTAAATCCTCTCCAATAACTTGAAATCACCAGATACTTCTTGATACCACCAACCATCAATAGGTTCTAACAGAATATCTAAATTTTTTTTATCTAATAGTCGATTTAATGATTTGATAACTGAAGGATCATAAAATCTGAACAATGCTAATTCGCCGGATGGTAATTCTGCTTGTAAGAATGGCTGAAAATGTTTGATCAATTCTTGGTTCGATAGATTTGTTTTCAATATCGAAAACATTCCTAAATTTTCTTCTATAACAAGTTCATTAATAAATTTTTGATTATTTAGTTTATTTAAATTCAACAATAAAGGGGAAAATTCTAATGGTGTAGAATCATCAACAGTTCCATCGAATAAATTACCTATATATTTGATATTTCTATCATAGTTTAAAGTAAGCCAATGGCGCATATAAGTATAATTTTTAGCTGCATCAATCAACAGGAAGAAATTATATTTAGATTCTTCACCACTAATTTTCTTTGATAACTGTAATATGTCCATCCTATATTTCCCTATACACAAACGGTAAACCTTTTCGAGCGGCATCAATTAAACAGGGAATACATATTTTCGTAGAAATATTAGGAAGCTGGAAATTATGACGTGTACCTTTGACAAATTGTGCTTGAGCAGACCTAACCTCAACGAGCCCAGGACTATTAATATCAATAGAACCGTCAGTCTTTATTTTTATGTACCCCCCACCACAAGTCAGCATAATTTCTTTTTTGGCTGCAATCGTAATGGAATTCTCAGTACTCATGATCTTAAAATCCTTGAGAGATGCTAGATCAATTTGATCATTTTGCGCATGAACTTTAATTTCACCTTGAGCCGCTACAATATTTATACCTTTTTCTTGAGTATAAAAGCTTAATCCCTTCGCAGCATGAGCAGTAAACTCACCATTTGAATTTATATCTAACTGTTGACCCGATATAATTTTTATATTTTCTTTAGCAACATGAGTTTGGTTTTTTTGACTTACAGAAACAAAATCCTGAGGAGTACTAAGCAGAATATTAGGATGCTCAAACTTTTCTAGACTATTTTCTACTTGAGCAATCAAATCATTACTAATTTGATAGTTTTCATCTTGGAAAGCCTTACTTACTCGAGCATTTTTTTCTAAACTTTTGAGTTTTTCTATAGATTCATTTAATTGCGTTAACAACTCTTTTATATTTAATTGTATATCTTTGGCGTTTTCTTGACTCGCAGAACTAATCAATAATCCCTTACCAGCTCGAATAGCACCCCATTGATCGGTTCTCAGCTCAAAGCCTTCTCCTCGTCCTTCACTTTCTGCGGTTTCTTTGGGATGACTGAGGTTACCGAGGTTGAGCTGAGTCGCGCCATGGGTGCTTTGTAATTGTGTTGATATTTGTCCCGTCGTGTCGTCAAAACGTAGTTGTCCAAAGCCTTCGCCTTGTACTTCCTTACTTTTTATTCCAGCTAGTTTTTTGGTGTCTGGCAGTTTGCCTTTACTATCAAATTGGGTTGGACTGCGCTGTGCTTCATGTATACGCCCCACCACAAATGGTCGGTCAATATTGCCGTCAAAGAAATCGATGACCACGATTTCATTAATGCGTGGCAAGAAGCGTGCGCCATAGCCTTCACCGGCCCATGGAGTCAGTACATCGACCCATGCAGAGTCCGTGTCATTGTCATTGCTGCCTG
>NZ_VPAO01000074.1:0-4326 GCF_013419235.1 Acinetobacter sp. YH12098 | reverse complement strand
AAAGTTTTACGTACTTTAACTGAATCAACCTATGAAATTCAGCCTCAGCAAAGTCATTATGAATCTCTCGAAGTAGATGAGTTCTGGAATTTTGTTGGAAATAAAAAGAATAAACAATGGCTTATTTACGCCTATCATCGAGAAACAGGTGAAATTGTTGCTTATGTTTGGGGTAAACGAGATTTAGCTACAGTCTAACAATTGAAGACAAAGCTTAAACAATTAGATATTCACTACACCCGAATTGCAAGTGATCATTGGGACAGTTTCATCACTGCTTTTAAAAATGGTAAGCAAAGTATTGGTAAATTTTTTACTGTAGGTATTGAAGGCAATAATTGCAAAATAAGGCATAGAATTAGGCGTAGCTTCAGAAGAAGCTGTAATTTTTCAAAAAAGCTTGAAAACCATTTTAAAGCTTTTGATTTAGCCTTCTTTTCTTTTACATCAATAATGGCTTCATTTAAAGGCAGCATACTTTTTGAAGCACCACCAAAATTTTATGTTAAGTAGAGACTAAAAATGCCCTTGATTAAGGGCTTACAAGGGCATTTTGTATAAGGTGTATTATGTTAATTTTAGAATTTCTTCATTAGATAATTTTTGATAAGCTAAATCCATTAGGACTAATTAAGTAAATATGAGCAATTGGGTCAATGTCACACAGGATAAGTCTACAGGTATAGAACTAATTCATGCCCACTTCAAAGGCTTTGCATACGATCCTCATCTACACTCAAGTTATCTTATAGGGGTAACAGAGTTAGGACATCAACAATTCAATTGTAGAAAAAAAATTATTGATAGCTATCAAGGTCAAACTTTCATGCTTGAACCTGAAGAAGTTCATGATGGTAATGCACCAGATCCTCTCGGCTTCACTTATAAAATGATGCATTTAGATCCAGCATGGTTAAAAAAAAGCTATGAAGGAATATTTAATGAGCCTATCGAACTTGCTATCGAATCAACCCTACGTTCTGATCCTCAACTTTCACATTTGATACTTTCAACCTACAATATATTGAATAACAATGAATCTCAATTGATGAAAGATACGTATTTAGATCTTTTATTAGAAAACGCTATCCAACTGGACCAGCAGCTACATTGATTCGAATTTTAGATGCTCACCCAAGCCTTATTTGAAAAAATTACTTAAAAAATGGGAGCTTAAGGCTCCCATTTTTATTTCGTATAAGGTGTATTATGTTAATTTTAGAAAATCTTCACTACTATTATTTTAAAATAAGCCTTATATCCAAGCATAAAACAAGGTTGTCTAGACTTCTTTTAACAGTAAAGTTATCATAAAACTGAATTTTATTTTTTAGGTAAGTTTATGCATTCTATCCGCATTCGTTAAGACACA
This sequence comes from Acinetobacter sp. YH12098, assembly GCF_013419235.1. Lineage (NCBI taxonomy): Bacteria > Pseudomonadati > Pseudomonadota > Gammaproteobacteria > Moraxellales > Moraxellaceae > Acinetobacter > Acinetobacter sp. YH12098. The sequence continues at coordinate 2,954 of NZ_VPAO01000074.1, read as the reverse complement.
ACTATTTGCATAGTGACACTATTTTATAATGGTGGGCTTTTGTTGTGTCTTTAAGAATATATGCGGATATATAAAGTAAAAGTATGCTTAATTTATAAGTATGCTTTTAGTGCATAGTTTCCAGTTATAACTTAATTGACTAGCTATTTGTCCACCCTGTGGATGAATAGCTTTTTTTTTGGGAGGACACTGTGATGCTAGCTTTTGTTTTCACCTAAATCCTGTTTGCTGCATAAAAAATTTCAAGAGCTAAACAGGAGTAAATAAAAATGAGTTTAATTATTAAAGCGAGAAACATACGCTTGGATTATGCTGGGCGTGATGTTTTGGATATTGATGAATTGGAAATTCACTCTTATGACCGTATTGGTCTTGTGGGTGATAACGGAGCAGGAAAGAGTAGTTTACTCAAAGTACTTAATGGCGAAATTGTTTTAGCCGAAGCGACATTACAGCGTTTTGGTGATTTTGCACATATCAGCCAACTGGGCGGAATCGAAATAGAAACGGTCGAAGACCGGGCAATGTTATCTCGCCTTGGTGTTTCCAATGTACAAAACGACACAATGAGTGGCGGAGAGGAAACTCGTGCAAAAATTGCTGCCGCATTTTCCCAACAAGTACATGGCATTCTAGCGGATGAACCAACCAGCCACCTTGATCTCAATGGAATAGATCTACTTATTGGTCAACTTAAAGCATTTGATGGAGCATTACTTGTTATCAGTCATGACCGATATTTTCTTGATATGGTTGTAGACAAGATATGGGAGTTAAAAGACGGTAAAATTACGGAATATTGGGGTGGTTACTCGGATTACTTGCGTCAAAAAGAAGAAGAGCGACAACACCAAGCCGTAGAATATGAGCTGATGATGAAGGAACGGGAGCGATTAGAATCTGCTGTGCAAGAAAAACGCCAGCAAGCTAATCGATTAGACAATAAGAAAAAAGGAGAAAAATCCAAAAACTCTACCGAAAGTGCTGGACGACTTGGGCATGCAAAAATGACTGGCACCAAGCAAAGAAAACTGTATCAGGCAGCTAAGAGTATGGAAAAGCGTTTGGCTGCATTAGAAGATATTCAAGCACCAGAGCATTTGCGTTCTATTCGTTTTCGTCAAAGTTCAGCCCTAGAACTGCACAATAAGTTCCCGATTACGGCAGATGGTCTGAGCTTAAAATTTGGTAGCCGTACTATCTTTGATGACGCTAACTTTATAATACCGCTTGGCGCTAAAGTCGCTATAACTGGATCGAATGGAACAGGGAAAACGTCCTTGTTAAAAATGATATCAGAACGTGCTGATGGATTAACCATATCTCCAAAAGCTGAAATTGGCTACTTTACACAAACAGGATATAAATTTAACACGCATAAATCTGTGCTCTCCTTTATGCAGGAAGAGTGCGAGTACACAGTTGCGGAAATTCGTGCAGTATTGGCTTCAATGGGGATCGGAGCGAATGATATTCAAAAAAACTTATCCGACTTATCGGGAGGTGAAATCATCAAACTGCTTTTATCCAAAATGCTTTTAGGAAAATATAATATTTTGCTTATGGATGAACCAGGAAACTATCTTGACCTAAAAAGTATTGCCGCATTAGAAACAATGATGAAGTCCTATGCAGGAACTATTATCTTCGTATCTCATGACAAGCAATTGGTCGATAATATTGCTGACATTATCTACGAGATCAAAGACCACAAAATCATCAAGACTTTTGAGAGAGATTGTTAATGATAGCCAATCTAATCCGAACATTAATTATTGAACTCTTTAAAGGAAATTAAAAATGACAATTCAAGATATTCAATCACTTGCTGAAGCACACGGCTTGTTGCTTACGGACAAAATGAATTTCAATGAAATGGGCATTGATTTTAAGGTCGTTTTTGCTCTTGATACAAAGGGGCAACAATGGTTGCTGCGTATTCCTCGTCGTGATGGCATGAGGGAACAAATCAAGAAAGAAAAACGCATTTTAGAATTGGTAAAAAAACATCTTTCTGTAGAGGTTCCTGATTGGAGAATTTCATCTACAGAATTAGTGGCTTATCCCATACTTAAAGATAATCCTGTTTTAAATTTGGATGCTGAAACCTATGAAATAATTTGGAATATGGACAAAGATAGCCCGAAATACATAACATCTTTGGCAAAAACCTTATTTGAAATCCATAGTATTCCTGAAAAAGAAGTTCGGGAAAATGATTTGAAAATTATGAAACCTTCAGATTTAAGACCTGAAATAGCAAACAATTTGCAGTTAGTAAAATCTGAAATTGGTATAAGTGAGCAATTGGAAACCCGCTACAGAAAATGGTTGGATAATGATGTTCTATGGGCAGATTTCACCCAATTTATACATGGCGATTTATATGCTGGGCATGTACTAGCTTCAAAGGATGGAGCTGTTTCAGGCGTTATTGATTGGTCAACAGCCCATATAGATGACCCAGCGATTGATTTTGCTGGGCATGTAACTTTGTTTGGAGAAGAAAGCCTCAAAACTCTAATCATCGAGTATGAAAAACTAGGGGGTAAAGTTTGGAATAAACTATATGAACAGACTTTAGAAAGAGCAGCGGCCTCTCCTTTGATGTATGGTTTATTTGCCTTAGAAACTCAAAATGAAAGCCTTATCGTTGGAGCAAAAGCTCAGTTGGGAGTTATATAATTTAAAAATATGATTGCTGAGAACTGCCTTGTTTTGAAACTTGGTTGGCTTTAATTAGTTTTTAGTATTCTTTATAGAAAATGCCTCGATCAAGGGGCATTTCTAACAATCATTTAACATAAAATTTCTTATGTGAAGTAACCTTGTTAGAACCCATTTAAAGTGTCTATATTCTCACCAATAAAAATGTCTAGTTTATGATGGTTTTTATCACCATGGACTGGATATAAATATAGATGCTGATCACTATGTCTGACAAAGAAATTCAA
>NZ_VPAO01000073.1:0-4587 GCF_013419235.1 Acinetobacter sp. YH12098 | reverse complement strand
GCATGTTCCGCGTCCTTGCAATACTGTGTTTACATACAGTCTATCGCTTAGCGGAAAGTTCTTTTACCCTCAGCCGAAATGCCTGCCGTTGCTAGACATTGCCAGCCAGTGCCCGTCACTCCCACTCAAATGTTAATAGGCCGCCTCTATGAAGGGGGCTGTTTTCGGGGTCGATTTCCAGGGGTTCATTGACACTTGAGGGGCGGGCTATGCCTTCCCTCTTGGCGTCCAATCCGCCCCTTGGGGCGTCAAATCAAGTCCGCTTTGTTCGGGCTGGGGTTGAAGTTGAAGCTGGGAATCTCCCCCGGCTTATGGCTGGCTGATGGTACTGGTTTGGGTGTCGCTGGGGTGGCTTTCTTGGGGGCCGGTTGGGAGGATGCCGGCGGTCTTGCGGTGGCCTTTTCAGGCTCGCCTGGCGACCGAATCAGACTGTTCACATAGCTGATAAAAGCATCATATCCGAAGCTGATTTTCCCTTCATCGTGCAGCGTTTTCCAGATGGCTTTTACCGGCCAGCCATCGGTCAAAGCCTCTTTTATGTCGTCGCGCTGGGCCAGGAAAGCCGCCCGATTCTGTCCTGAACGGGTGGGCTTTTGGGTCTGCATTTGCGCTGCAATGCGCTCTGTAAGCCGTTTAGTCATGCCGATTCTACCGCCTTTTATATGTCGATTTATCCGCGATTTAATGCCGATTCTATCGCTATTAAAGCGATTGTAAGGCGACTAAAGCCAGATTGCACGCCTTATGCGTGGAATCGGCTTGTGTTTGTCGATAAAACGGGTTATAGCCGGTAAATGGTAGTGATGTTAAAGTGGTGGTGAAGCGGGCAGGATGTGTGAAGTAGGCCCACCATGCAAGCATGGTGTTCCTCTTCACTTCCCCTTATTCGCACCTGCGGCGCTCAACGGGAATCCTGCCCTGCGGGGCCATCGGCGGACGCCGGAATAAGAGAACCAGGAGGACGCCAAAGATGGAGGCGACAGAGCAGAAGGTAACGAGAAAAAGCAGCACGCCGATCAAGGTGTATTGCCTGCCGGAAGAGCGGGCCGCCATTGAGGCCAACGCACAAGCGGCTGGCTTGAGTACGTCTGCTTTTTTGCTGGCCGTGGGGCAGGGTTACGCCGTCCAGGGCGTGACCGATTACGAGAACGTGCGCGAGCTGGTGCGGGTCAATGGCGACCTGGGCCGCCTCGGTGGTCTGCTGAAATTGTGGCTGACCGACGATGCCCGAACGGCCCGGTTCAGCGCTGAAACTGTCTTGGGCCTGCTGGCCCGGATTGAGGCCAACCAGGACGAAATGAGCCGATTGATGGAATCTATTGTGCGACCCAGGGCAGCATCATGATTGCCAAGCATGTTGCCATGCGTTCCCTGGGCAAATCAGACTTTGCCGACCTGGCTAAATACATCACCGACGCACAGAGCAAAGACCACCGGCTGGGCCATGTTCAGGTCACGAATTGCGAGGCGCATTCAGTGCGCGATGCCATCACCGAAGTGCTGGCCACCCAGCACATGAACACCAGGGCCAAGGGCGATAAGACCTATCACCTGATTGTCAGTTTTCGCGCCGGCGAGAATCCCGATGCCGACACCTTGAAGGCGATAGAGGAACGGATTTGCCAAGGGCTAGGGTTTGGTGAGCATCAGCGTATCAGCGCCGTGCATAACGACACCGACAACCTGCACATCCACATTGCCATCAACAAGATTCACCCGACCAGGCACACGATGCACGAACCGTACTATCCGCACCTGGCGCTGGCCGACTTGTGCGAGACGCTGGAACGGGACTATGGCCTGGAGGCAGACAATCACCGGCCGCAGCAGCGCGGGGCGGCATCGAGGGCCGCCGACATGGAGCGCCATGCCGGCGTGGAAAGTCTGGTGGGCTGGATCAAGCGCGAATGCCTGGACGACATTAAAGCCGCGCAGTCCTGGACGGAGCTGCACCAGGTCATGCGTGATAACGGCCTGGAGATTACGCCAAGGGGTAACGGGTTGGTGATCCGGGCCGATGACGGCACGATGGTCAAGCCCAGCACCCTGTCCCGCGATCTGTCCAAGCCTGCCCTGGAAAAGCGGCTGGGAGCCTTTGAGGCGTCACCGGATCAGCAGGAGAAGCCGCCCAGGCGGCAGTATCAAAAGAAGCCGGTACGGTCACGCGCTGACACCACCGAGCTTTATGCCAGGTACAAAGTTTTTTATCGCCAACTTATCAATGATAAATAAAAGTCACATCTATGTCAAAATCACTTATAACCGCACTCATTGTTGTCGCGCTTGATGCGATTGGTTTGGGATTAATCATGCCGGTGGTTCCGGCTTTATTAAATGAATTTGTACCGGCAGAGCAAACAGCATTTCACTATGGTGTTTTTTTATCGCTTTATGCGTTTATGCAGGTCTTTTGCGCGCCCGTTTTAGGGCGGTTATCTGACCGCTATGGACGGCGGATTATTTTGCTGGTTTCATTTTTAGGTGCCACGATTGATTATAGCATAATGGCGGCAGCGCCTGTTTTATGGGTGCTTTATATCGGCCGGATTATCTCAGGTGTTACCGGAGCAACTGGTGCAATCGCGGCATCAATTATCGCTGATACAACTAAACAGGAAGAACGTGCGCGTTGGTTTGGTTTTATGGGGGCGTGTTTTGGTGCAGGTATGATTGCAGGGCCTGCTATTGGCGGTGTTCTTAGTGATATATCTGTGCATGCGCCCTTTGTGGCAGGGGCTCTTCTCAATGCAATTGCCTTTTGTTTGGTGGCTTTCTTGTTGCCCAAAACGCCGTCACAACCGCCTGAAGGACAGCCAGCCAAAATCAATTTGTTTGAAGGCTTTCGCTTCAATTTTGCAGTTCAGGGACTTGCCAGCTTTTTTGCGTTGTTTTTTCTTATGCAGCTGATTGGGCAGGCGCCCGCCGCTTTGTGGGTGATTTATGGCGAACAGCGCTTGAATTGGGATATTGGCACAGCAGGTGTGTCGCTGGCCGTTTTTGGTGCAGCACATACATTCGTACAAGCTGTTTTAACCGGCACTCTTTCAAAGCGACTGGGTGACCGCGGTGTGTTGCTGCTTGGAATGGGCGCTGATATGTGCGGGTTTTTATTGCTGGCTTTTATCACGCAAAGCTGGATGGCGGTATTCTCAGGAACGGGTCCTATACCAGGAGCAATTCAAGAATTGCAACAGCAGATTTTTACTGAATGGTTACCAACTTCAGGTTTTGAATATGCTGAATTGCCAGATATCGAATTATATTTAGATGCTAATCCTCAGAATGCACAGTTCCAAATATGGCTCCCGATTCGTGCAAAATAAAAAAGTTGTGGCAAGTTTTTTGCCACAACTTTTTTTGAATAAAATGACTCTTAGTATTTTATAACTGACAATCAGCATATTAGATACTATAGTTGTTGTTGGCCTTTTAATTTGTTATAATCATATTGAGAGTAATTAGGAAAAAAGGAGCGTGGACAGATGACTAGAACGTGGTTTATTACTGGTGGAAGTAAAGGAATTGGTTTTGAGACAGTAAAATTAGTATTAGAAAATGGCGACCAAGTCATTTCTTTTTCTAGAACAGAAGGAAAACTCAGCAGGTTAAAAACAGAATATGGATCTTCTTTGCTGATCTGTTTAGGCGATATTGAAGAACGAGACATGGTAGTAGCCGCTGCTGCTAAGGGAGCAGAAAAATTTAATGGCATCGATATTGCTTTGAGTAATGCGGGAATGATGCTTGGAGGAATGATTGAGGAGACAACAGAAGAAGAGGCGCGTCAGATAATGAATGTAAACTTTTTCGGTTCTCTTTGGACGGCTCAAGCGGTTTCTCCTTTTTTGCGAGACAAATCAGGTCGTTTTATCCAAATGAGTAGTATCGGGGGCATCATGTCTTGGATGACTTCAGGTCTATACAGTGCTAGTAAATTTGCGGTAGAAGGATTGACGGAAGCTTTAGCACAGGAACTGGCTCCTTTTGGTGTTCATGTGACTATTGTTGAACCAGGAGGTTATTGGACAGATCTTTACAAGAAACTGCATAATAGTAAACGCTTGCCGGATTATCAAGAACTGCATCAACAAATGGATGCCTTCGCAAAAGAACAGGAGGGTCAGGCGACAGATAGTGACCCTATATTAGCAGCAAAGACAATCTTAAAACTTGCGGCATTGCCTGAACCACCACTACGTCTAATATTAAGTGATTCTCTTTTTGATGGGGTGATCGAAGCAACGGAAAATAAAATCGCCGGGTGGAAAGCAGAGGAGAGCCTCAGTCGGGAATCAGAAAAATTGATTCCAATGCCTGAAGGGTATTTAGCTGATAAGTAGATGACGACAGGAAAGTGACAATAAAAAATGAAAGAAATCATTGAAGAAATTCAAGCATACAAACCTTTTACACAGCAAGAAGCAAATGATCAAAAACTTTTTCTAAAACAAATACAATTTACGTATAGGAAGAATAAACGCCCTTTTCACCCAAGTCCAACAGCTTTGGACCGCAGTTGACTCTTTCGACACCCCTGCGATGCAACCCAATCCGGCTGACGGGGAGCCAGCAACGCTGAAAATTTAC
>NZ_VPAO01000072.1:0-6268 GCF_013419235.1 Acinetobacter sp. YH12098 | reverse complement strand
GAGGATCAGAAAGCTTGTTTGAATCGATGTATTTCATCCGCAGATTATGCACGAATGCTAAGAAATCCGGAGTGCAAATATTAACCAAAAAGAAGATCGTTTTTTGATTTATGAAAGAGATCTATTTTATAGCGCAGATAAATAAAGCATAACCATTCTATTTTCAGGAGGTTTTATGATTTTAATAAATGACTTTGATTTAACCCAACCGCAAAAAGTCATCGTGTTAGACCATACACTAGATGACTCAACCCTGTTAACAGAAATTCCGGCCTTGTGTAAGACCGCAGACCCAGAGCTGATCGTGGCGGAAAGCAAAGAGGCTGATTTAGTCTTACGCTTATTACCTGAAATACATGCTTATTATGGTGCCATTGCTTTAACACAGCCGCTATGTAATGACATCAATTTTGATTTACTTACTGCTCATTATGCAACACGCAGCCAAGCAGACCGATGTACGATCCAAATTCAGTTAGCAAAAAATCATCCGGACTATACAAAGCTCGAAGCCATATTTTATATGTTGGATGAACATGAAGACTTTGATCAAGCCGTAGAATTGCTGAAAAATAGTTACTTTTTTATGCCGATATCGACAATTTAAATTAAAAATAAACAATACAAAACTTAGATTTAGCGTAAATCTATAGTGATTGATTTTGTAGTTATAAATATAGCCATAAAAAAAGCACCCGAAGGTGCTTTTTTAAGAATCTTAACTTATGGCTTAACCACTACCATAATTTGAATTGCTTCTGGTGTAACCGCCAGACCATCAAGCAGTGTTAAACCTTCTTTTTGCAGTTTTTGTAAACGTGCAATTTCGTCTTCACGAATACTTGGGTTGAACTGCTTCAAATAAGTTAAACGGTCAATTTCATATTGCCATTTGCTACCGTAGATTTCTTTAGCTTGTTGTTTAAAGCCCGGTAATGCACCACGCGCAATTTCAAGTGCTTGTGTATAACGCTGTTCAATGACATCACGACGCGCCTTAACCACTTGGCGGCAACTGTTGCCATCAAGATGATGTAAATAAGGACGTAAAATTTCAGGTGCAATTTTTTGCGATAAATCCTGACCTTTTTCGCTTAGTAATACACGAACCAACTGTTGTGGCAAACTTGACGGCAAATTCAGTGCTTTCGGTGCAACGACATCGACTTTAAACCACACTTCCATTAACACAGAACCTTGTGGTAAAGCGGCCGATTTCAATACAGCAACGTTAGTACTACCAAAGCTTTGTGTATTAATCATTTCCATCACACTTTCAGTGAATGGATGCTCAAGTGTTAAATACTGAGCATCTTCACGAATCTGTGCTTGGTCACGATAGAACGTCGCCGTCATACCTTCTTCGTCCAAAGTCAGACCTTGAACTTGCATTTGATCCGTAGGTTTGATGATCACGGTACCATTACTTTGCTCATCAAAATCAATGTTTGTCGACGCCATGAAGCGCTTCATAAACATTGGTAAGGTTGTATTGTCGTCGTAGTCTTCAAGTGCAGTGACAATTTCTTGCGCTACAATTGGACGGCAAGAGTTGTACTCAAGTAAACGGTCACGACCTTCTTGAAGTTCAGCTTCAAGTGCTTCACGTTGTACACTCACCGCTTCGAGCAAATCTTCAAACTCTTGACCTTTATCTGCCAACAAACAATCTTTCAGATTGACAATGAAGTTTTCTTGTAAGGTTTGCGCAGTCGGCGAGATATTACAGAAAATATTTAATGCTTCGTTATACCAACGGAACATACGCTCTTGAGCAGTACCAACCAAATAAGGCACATGAATTTGAATACGATTTTCTTGACCAATACGGTCTAAACGACCAATACGTTGTTCAAGTACGTCTGGGTTGGCAGGTAAGTCAAATAACACAAGGTCCGATGCAAACTGGAAGTTACGACCTTCAGAACCAATTTCTGAACAAAGTAAAATTTGCGCACCGTATGACTCTTCCGCAAAGTAAGCCGCTGCTTGGTCACGTTCTAATAAACTCATGCCTTCATGGAACATCGCTGTGCGAATACCCGCATGCAAACGAAGTACATTTTCTAAAGACTCAACCACTGGACCACTGCGTGCAATCAATAACACTTTTTTGTGTTTCAGGTCTGTACGCAGACGTTCCATCAACCACATCACACGTGGGTCAGTTTCCATCCACGAGCCATCAAGCTGCGCTTCTTCAGGCCACATTTGTTCACGTAGCTTGCCATCTTTAGACCAGTTTTCAGGTGCAGGTAATGGCGCAGGCTGACAGTCACGACCTGGGAAGCCTTGAATCGCTTCACGGGTATTACGGAATAAAATACGACCTGTACCATGACGGTCTAATAACTCATGAATAGCACGGAATCGTTGTTCTGGCTCGTCAGTAATTCGATGACCTAATAGGCTTTCAATCGCTGCCAAATGCCCTTCTTCGAGTGGCAGATCAGACATCAGCACTTCAGCAATTTTAGCTGTTTGGTGATACTGCTCCTCTTCATCCAAGAAACGATCAAGTGAACTAAAACGTTGTGGATCAAGTAAACGTAAACGTGCAAAGTGACTTTCCACACCTAATTGTTCAGGCGTTGCGGTTAGTAACAAGACACCCGGCGTTTTTTCAGCAAGTTCTTCAACAAGGTCATAACGGTCATTGCCGCCTTCTTCTTCTGACCACATTAAATGATGGGCTTCATCGACCACGAGCAAATCAAAACCAGCTTCAAGCGCTTGTTCACGCAAGTCATCATGGTCGATCATCAAATCAACACTAGCAATAATGCATTGTTCAGTTAAGAATGGGTTGAGGTCTGGATCGTGTTCTTTAATCGAAGCTGTACGCGTCAAGTCAAATAATGAGAACTCAAGATTGAAACGACGACGCATTTCAATCATCCATTGATATTGCAATGAATCAGGTACTAAGACCAAGATACGTTCTGAACGACCCGTTTTGAGTTGCTGATGAATAATCAGACCAGCTTCGATGGTTTTACCCAGACCAACTTCGTCAGCAAGTAATACACGTGGAGCAAAACGTTTACCCACTTCATGCGCAATATACAGTTGGTGTGGAATGAGACCCACACGTGAACCCACTAAGCCACGTAAAGGGCTAGACTTCATATTGGCTTGAAGAAGCAGTGCTTCGATACGCAGGTCATACCATTCTTTATAGTCCACTTGGCTTGCAAGTAAACGATCTAATGGTTTTGCTAACTGAATACTTGCACCAATACGTGTTTCATTCAGTGCTTTACGCTCTTCAGTACCATCGGCAAGTTTACGTACCGCGTTATAACGAACCACACCACCACGGTCTTCAAGCGATTCGACAATCCAAATTTGACCTTCTTGGTCTTGGACTTCGTCATTTACATTGAAAACAATACGAGATAAAGGCGCATTGTGACGGGCATAGACACGAGTTTCATCACTTTTTGGGAATAAAATGCTGACCGATCGCTCATCAACATCAATAAGAACACCTAAACCCAGTTCCGTTTCTGTATCTGATAACCAACGTTGACCAATAGCAAACTGCTGCAATTTTTCCACCTTTTTCTCAAGTTCGGTCTGAAAATATTATGCTCAAACTGTGAACGTTATTTGAGCAAAAATCTAGACCATAAAGCAATATATTTTGACATAAAGCCCACTAAATAGTGAGCAGAATTCTTAGGGATTTAAATGATTTTCCTAAAATGGTACAGGACAGTGAAATTCCACTGTTTGCTCTGTTTCAGGATGGTTAAAACTTAAACGCTCAGCATGTAAACATAAACGCGGCATCAGCTTCTGTTGCTCAGGTGTTGCATACAAAGTATCACCAACAATAGGATGACCTAAATATTGCATATGAACGCGAAGCTGATGTGATCGACCGGTAATAGGAGTTAAAACTACACGTGTTACGGCTTGCCCCTGAATCTCAAAATGTTCAGTGGCTTTCCAATGCGTAAGCGCAGGCTTATTGTGTGCAGGATCGGCAATATGCAGTGGCGGATGTTCTGGGTCATATATGACCGGTACATCGACAGTACCTTCACCTTCGAGCGTACCCGCAACCAATGCCTGATATGTTTTTGAAGTTTGACGTTCTTGGAACTGGCGTGAAATTCGATTTTGCCCTTGACGGGTTAATGCAAAAACCAAAATACCTGAGGTATCACGATCCAAACGATGGATGAGCAAGGTATTCGGTTCAATTTTTAATAATCGATTGATAACACAGTCTTGTAAATCTGCTGTTTTTCCCGGAACTGTGAGTAAACCTGCTGGTTTATGGATCACCATAAAGTCAGTGTCACGATGTATCAGGTGTTCGGTTAGAAAATTACTCAAAGTTCAATCCAGTTCTGATCTCGAAAAACAAGGCGGCAATAATAAAAAGCTTAGCCAACAATTACAATGCACAAAGGCATATTTCCCGACGTATTTTCCGATTTAGAACAAAAATAATTCCAATTGGCTTTGTTTAGTCTGTACTGAGCAATTTTTCTAGCAATGCTTTTAGACTTGCATCATCTAAAAAGTCTTCATAACGGATGTTTGCACCATTGGCACGCCACAACCCAATTAAGCTGACCATGGCAATGGAATCGAGCCCATAACTGCGTAAATCGATTAAGGGATCTATTTCCAATGCGTCCATATCTAACTGCTCTGCAATAGCCAATAATATGCCTTTGGCCGACAAGACGAATTCCGTTGGCGCTGACAGATTCCAAAGCCGCAACAGATTATAACTACTCATGTGATGGATACCTTGATCTGAAATGGAGTCCACCCACTGAATATGCTGTTCCTGATTATTCAGTGCAATTGCATCATCAACAATACAGATTTGCTCTGTCACGCTGTATAGATGCGGCAAGATCTGTTTCAGCATAGGCGTGATTTGCCCTGTAAAGATCAGCTGCGGGTGTGTTGTTACATATTCACCGAGCTGCTGCATGCCTTGAAGTAAATCATCACCATATAAATCAACAATCGGAATCTCTAATGCTTTGGCTTTATTGATCAGTTGGATCAAATTTTCCATCAACTGCGTATCTTGTATGCCATGCTGCATGCGTAGATTTTGTAAACCATCCAGCACCAATACAGACTGTGTTGATGACAACTGCCATTTTGATAGAGAAGGTGCAAATTGGATTTTCTTGGGCATGGGATAAAGCATACAGACTCGGTACATAACTCAAGTTGGAACAATTGATATGCTAACGCAGAATCATATCTGAAGGTGACTTTCGGCTACTGATGATTTACTTTTTGGTCAACTTTAAACTTATATATTTTTTTAATTCTATTAAGTTTATTAGATAAACCTAAGTTTTGGTTTTATTCAAATTGGGATAAAAAATAATCTTGTAAATATTCAAGTGACTTACCCTCATACAGCAAAGAAAAATCACCATCGTGCTCTTCTAAACTTGAGCTGCCATCAATAACACCCAATACATTACTAATTGAATCAATCATTACTTGTCGTAAGATTGAAAAAAAAATTCTCTTATGTTCGTCTGGCAAATTATTAAAAAAACTTATTGCATCAATAAAATAAGGATCTTTTATTTCTGATGGTGAGTAGTCTGTGAACAATCCTTTATAAATTTCTAGGTTTTCGTTAATAATTCCTTTTTTGAGCAGATGAGCTAATTCTTTTGAGTCCATAGCTTTCCCTTTATTTTAGTTTCGTATAACAGCCATTTTGTTAAATAGAGGGTATCAGTAAAGGGTTAACCTCTTCAAAAATATTTTGTTCAGGCATTTTTTGGGAGAAATAACCTTCAAATACTAATTAAACTCTTTCTCTCAGTTCATAAAGTTTGTGACGTTTTAATTTTTTGATTTTAAAGCAATCATTCTTATCCAAATGATAGCTAATTTTGCCCATAATTATGCTAAAAATTCTAAATATTTCCCAATGCAATTTTTCAGATGAGTTTTTTTCAAGTTCATAAATACTGCACTCTAAAAGCCAATATTCCTCAATATCCCATAATTGTTCTTCATGGAGTTTTCCTAAAAATGAATCATCATCAAACAAGTCATTGTGGGAAAATTACGTAGGATAGTTTTTTCTGCATCCATAAGGATTATTCTTTAAATAACTTAAAATTAACATAATACACGTTAGATCTCTTTCATAAATCAAAAAACGATCTTCTTTTTGGTTAATATTTGCACTCCGGATTTCTTAGCATTCGTGCATAATCTGCGGATGAAATACATCGATTCAAACAAGCTTTCTGATCCTCAG